>NZ_AP019547.1:1203321-1504151 GCF_013168275.1 Candidatus Nitrotoga sp. AM1P
ATATGTTCAGTCTGATTGGACTGGGTACTGGGACGGCCTTTGTGTTCAGTGTAGGGTCGCTTTTGTTTCCTGAATTACTTCCAGCTGCTTTCAAAATGAACGGTATGGCGCCGCTTTACTTTGAGGCTGCTGCCGCCATTATCACGCTCGTGCTCGTGGGGCAGGTGCTGGAACTACGAGCGCGGTCACGTACCAACAGCGCGATCAAATCGCTTCTGGGGCTTGTCCCAAATACGGCCGTTCGTCTCAGACTCGACGGTAGTGAAGAAGAAGTACATCTGGACGAAATCCATGTAGGCGATCGTCTGCGTGTGAAACCGGGCGACAAAGTACCGGTCGACGGTGAAGTGGTCGAAGGCAGATCAAATATCGACGAATCGATGATCACCGGCGAACCCATACCATCTGAGAAAACGGTGGGAAGCAAAGTGTCTGCTGGCACCGTTAATCAAACGGGTTCATTCGTATTCACGGCACAGAAAGTGGGCGCGGAAACCTTGCTTGCGCATATCGTAAAAATGGTCAACGACGCCAGCCGCTCCCGTGCACCCATCCAAAAAATTGCCGATGCGGTTGCCGGCTGGTTTGTGCCGGTGGTCATGGGAGTCGCCCTCATGGCCTTCGTTATCTGGGCTTTTTTTGGCTCGCCACCTGCGCTTGCACATGCACTTGTAGCAGCCGTCTCGGTACTTATCATTGCCTGCCCTTGTGCTCTTGGTTTGGCCACGCCGATTTCAATCATGGTGGGCATTGGCCGTGGCGCGCAAGAAGGCATTTTGATTAAAGACGCAGAAGCACTGGAACTGATGGAAAAAGTGGATACCTTAGTGGTTGATAAAACTGGCACGCTTACCGAAGGACGTCCCAAAGTTCAGGACATAATCGCTATCAATGGATTTACTGAAAATGAAGTTTTGTCATTGGCGGCTTCTCTTGAACAACACAGTGAACACCCTCTTGCGCAGGCTATTGTCGAGCACGCTAAAGAAAAGAATATCAAGGTTGTAGAAGCCAAAGATTTTGATTCGATTACCGGCAAGGGAATACGGGGGGTTATTGATGGCCAGTCGGTTACTGTTGGCAACGCCGTGCTCATGTCAGATGTTGGCGTCGACATTACGTCACTTCAAAGTAAAACACAAAAATTGCAGGCGTTAGCAAAGTCGGTGATGTTTCTAGCCATTGATGGAAAGGCAGCGGGACTGCTGAGCGTTGCCGATCCAATCAAACCTACGGCAGCACGTGCTATAGCAGAACTGAAGGCTGCTGGCATTCGAATAGTATTACTCACGGGCGATAACGTTGCGACCGCTTTATCGGTTGCGCGGCAACTGGGCATTGATGATGTCAAAGCGAACGTCATGCCCGTGGATAAATATAGCCATGTGCAAACGCTACAGGCAGCGGGCCACATCGTGGCAATGGCGGGCGACGGTGTCAATGACGCGCCAGCACTTACTCAAGCGAATGTGGGCATCGCTATGGGGACCGGAACCGACATTGCGATGAATAGTGCGCGCATTGTTTTAGTGAAGGGCGATCTATTGGGTATAGTGCGTGTAAGTTCGCTCAGCCAGGCAACTATGCGAAATATTAAACAGAATTTATTTTTTGCATTTTCTTATAACCTGATTGGTGTACCCATTGCTGCGGGAGCACTGTACCCCTGGTTTGGTCTGCTATTAAACCCAATGATCGCGAGTGCTGCGATGGCCTTAAGTTCGGTATCAGTGATAGGCAATGCTCTGCGGTTACGTAGTGCGACTCTTGGCCACACACCGCTGGCCACACACCACGGTACGGTTGCCATCGTTAATAAAAAAGGCATAAAACGAAATTAATTTGTGTTGCAGATTATTGATAATAAATATATTAAATTAGCATGTGGCTTCTACGAACCAAAGAATCGGGCGTTCGAATCGCTCCAGGCGCACCAGTATCAAAGGCTTTCAGCAATGGAAGCCTTTTGTTTTGCACGGCGGATTCAAGTTCGAAGTGCAACAGCTCATGTTGGCTTGGTGTAGCACACCTCTACCCCAATGAGTTTTGCTTAGGTAAGTGTATTAATGGGTTAGTGCATGCTGCAAATAATGATATCTATAGAATCGTTGACGTTATTGTTGGCCGTTGCAGAACATGGGTATACTTTCTAAATCATAGATGCAAGCGGCGCGCACATTGATTGTAGCGCTGGGTCTCGTGATATCAACATCATCCTTCATGTAGATGCGATAACACGTCCCGTAAAACCACTGCCTGATTATGCTCCTTGTCTTTTGCCCCATAAATAAGTGTAATTATTCGACCATCCGCTTCGGATAATAAGCGCCGTATTTGCTCCCGCTTCTCTTCAGTATCAAGTTCGCTCCGGTAGCCTTGCTGGAAGCCTTCCCAGCGCTTCGGGTCGTGTCCAAACCATTTGCGCAAATCAGCACTTGGCGCGAGGTCGCGCGCCCACTGATCGAGTTTAAGCGTCTCTTTGCTGCGTCCTCGAGGCCAGATGCGGTCGACGAGGACACGATAACCGTCCTCCGGTATCGCATTTTCGTACGCTCGTTTTATGACAATATTTAATTTTTTGCTATTTACATGCGACATTCTTTCCTCCATTGGGCAAGATATACTCTACCTTTTATTTAACCTGTCTCAAGTCACGCGTCACCAATGATTCGACCCTCCCACGCAGCATGAGAAGAACTTCGCATTCGAACCACAGTTGCCTCTGAAACCATGCCTGGTTACGCGGGGTGATGGGTGCGGCAATGGAATGATGGCAGGCGCGTATTCCTGCCATGCTCTGACTGTTTCCGATAGCGATGACTTGCGACTGTTGCCCAGCAAATGATGTTGCACGTATTGACCAATCAGCAATGTCAATTGAATCTCCGGCAGCTTTTCCAATAGTCTATCTAGCCACAGCTGTGCGCACTCGCGGCGTGGCGGTTTATCCGCATGCACACGGACGCCAGGCGCCTGCCCGACAATGAGGATGCGTGCATCGGCCCCTGTCCGTACTATCGGATGGGGGCCAAGTGGCAGTTCCTGCTCGCATGCGCGACAAGCATGCACCTCAGCCAAATGCGCATTAAGGGAAGAATATTGGAGTTTATTCACTGAATACCCTTTTTATGCAAGATGCGACATTACAATTTTGTTTCTGCTTGAGATATAAACCGACTGATGGATTAATCGCTTCTCGTGCTATCCCCAAAGATATTTAGGCAACTATATTTCTATACGAGTACCCATTTCAATAACCCGATTTGTTGGAATCTTAAAGAACTCCGTCGCGTTCATCGCATTTTTGGACATCATAATAAATATCCATTCACGCCATTTCATCATGCCGGGAGTCGGCGCTGAAACGATCAAAGCGCGAGACGTAAAGAAGGTGGTATCCATCATGTCGAATGACAACCCCAGCGGCGCACATAAACCCAAAGCGGCAGGCACATCGGGAGTTTGCATGAATCCGTAGAAAACCCTCACTCGATAAAAACCCTTGCCCAGGTCATTAATTAATAGACGGTTTCCCTTCGTAACAAAAGGTTTGTCTTCAATAATGACGGAAAGCAAAACATTGCGTTCATGCAGCACTTGGTTGTGTTTTAGGTTGTGTAGTAATGCGGCGGGTGCCCCTTCATTAACACCCACCAGGAAGACGGCAGTTCCATGCGCCCGGTTAACTTCGCCCACATAGTCGACAATTGTCTGAATAGGGATGGATCGACGGGAAATCTCTTCGAACAACAACTTTCTTCCACGCTTCCAAGTGGTGAGAACAACAAATGAAACAAGAGCGATACCCAACGGGAACCAACCGCCCTGCGGAATCTTAATAGCGTTGGCCGTAAAATAGGCTAAGTCAACGCAAAAAAATGTGCCTACCAGAGGAATAACCAGCCATGGGGACCAACGCCAAGCAATGAGTACAAAGGTAATTAGTATTGTGTCGATCATCATCGTTCCAGTAACAGCAATACCGTAGGCTGCCGCCAGATTGCTGGAGCTTTGGAAGGTGAATACCAAATAAATGACTGCCAGATAGAGCGTCCAATTAGTAAATGGAACGTAAATCTGACCATGCGCTTTACTGGAAGTTTGGCGAATTTCCATTCGTGGCAAAAAACCCATCTGTACCGACTGACTTGCCACTGAAAATGCACCTGAAATCACTGCCTGCGAAGCAATCACTGTTGCCGCAGTTGCAAGCAGCACCATTGGAATGATGGCCCACTCAGGCGCCAGCAGAAAAAATGGGCTTTTGACGGCTTGTGGGTTATCCAGCAATAGTGCACCTTGCCCGAAATAATTGAACACCAGCGCAGGGAGCACAAAGGAGAACCAGGTCAGCCTAATTGGAAACCGTCCAAAGTGCCCCATGTCGGTATATAAAGCTTCGCCCCCCGTAACGGCAAGCACGACTGAACCAAGGGTAAAAAATGAAAGCCAAGGGTCAAGAAAAAGGAATTGGTAGGCATAAACAGGGTTGAGTGCCAAAAGTACGTGCGGGTTGTGTGCTATAGATAAAGCACCTAGAACGCCCAAGGTTGAGAACCAAAGGATCATGATGGGGCCGAATGCCATTCCCATCGCGCCAGTACCTCGTTTCTGCACAAAGAACAATGCGGTGAGCACCATAATGGTGATCGGTAGCACATAGCTATCCAGTTGAGGTGCGATAACACTCAGACCTTCGACGGCTGATAGCACCGAAATAGCGGGGGTAATCATGCTATCGCCATAAAACAATGCTGCGGCAAATACTCCAAGCATTGCGAGCAACCACTTGGATTTGGGTTTGTTAGCGTTTAATTCACTAGCCAAGGCTAGCAAAGCCAATGACCCTCCCTCACCATGATTGTCGGCTCGCATTATGATGGTCACATATTTCAGTGACACCAAGACCATGATAGTCCAGAACATAATCGAGAGAACACCAAGAACGTTAGCCTCGGTAATTGGCAACGGATGATGCCCCGCAAAGGTTTCCTTCAACGCATAGAGGGGGCTGGTGCCGATGTCGCCATACACGACACCAATTGCGCCCAACATAAGCGTAGAGAGATTTTGCTGCGTTTGTGGGCTGCTCATATACTCTACTTTTCACCTTACTCAAAGGGGGCGGAACTCTACGCGTAATTAATTAAAAAAACAAATTGCACTTAACAGATCACATAAATTGAATTGCTCTCAATGAGACGAATGAATTGCAAATGTCTAACGGCAACCATTTCAAGCATGATTAAGTTTTCTTGTAATGTGATGAGTGGTGTGATGATAAATCTAGCCGAGAGAAAAGGGGAAGCGGGCATTAGAGATTAATCAGCACCTAGAAGTTACCCACCCGCTCAGCCGCAGATGAAAGATGCAACATAAGAAACCTACATGCCTGTTTTGAAATATCACGACTCGCGAATGCACAAAACCTATACGACTAAAATCACTGATTGTGTAAATAACTCCATAAAAAACTTGATTCTCGCTGTTGTAGTGATAGCTGGATTTGCAAGCAGCTTTGCCCAAGCAGAAGACAAAGAATCGGATACCGCATTAACCCTTAACGGGTATGCTGAAACATACTATATACGGGGACTATTTTCTACGTAATACTCTGGGGACTTTTCAGTGGCTTAACAATCTGGTCTCTATCAACGTTCAAGCCACGTAATGCGAGAAGCCGCAGCATTTCCGCTAGCAGCCGCATTATTTCCAGAATACCTTTTGCCGCATAAAATTACGCCATGCATAACGTAATTTTTGCAAATTCACCCCGTTCGAGCAGGCCGTCCATCCAATGACGATACCTGCTGCTTGCCCGCGTTGTGCAGACAAATCTGCTAACAGCCGCTGTGTAACAGAGGCATCGTTAAGTATGCCAAGCACATCCTGTAACGCAGCCAGAGCCTCAAGGTAGAGGCGCACACGCTTAGGTGGGTAAATACCAGAGAAAAACTCCGCCGTATAGCGTAGCTTCTTAGCTGCGATCCGTAGCGCATGACGTTCAGCGGTGTTCAGCGCAGCATGGAGCCGCCCTTTGCGGCGCACGCACTTGTGTTGCCAGGAGAGGGTCTGGGTAGTAAGTCCGCCAAGCACAATGGGTATTCCTGGCAGCTCGGCCTGGCGCGCGAGCTGAAGGCCGAGCGTCAGCACCAACCGTGTGTAGCGCTGTGACAGTACGGCTTCAAGCGCTGCCTGTCGGCAGGTATCGCGAAATTTGGCGGCATCCGCCTGCAACTGTGCCAGCGCCCGATTATCAGACAACTGTTCGGCAATGTGTGGCAGCGTTTGCGTAACGAATACGTCCCAATCCCGCGCTGGCCCGAGACAACCCATGAGCCAGCGCAGCTCCTCCACGACGCTGACGTACGCCTCGGGGAATACCGCTTCAAACACGCCTAGCACCGAGCGTAATCGTCTCACCGCGACGCGCGCCTGGTGCAGGTATTCCGGATCTTGCCCCAGTTCCACCACATTTCCCTGAAGCTGCGAGAGGCATTCCCTCGCAATGTGCTGAAATGCTTCCGCAACCGGCATTTCTGGCGTCAGCGGCACGTGCTGCGCCTTACATGGTAACGACGTCTTTCCGCTGCATAGCATATAGCCGCGCTGTGCCTTGCTTTTGTCTTCTACCCAGAGCGGCACATGTTCCTGTATGGCCAGCGCGACTTCAAACAGGCTCGCCGCTTCGCCCGTCTTCAGTTCGAGTTCTATTTCGCTGATCGGCTGACGGGCGTCGCCCGCATGCACGTCACCTTGGTCCAGTACCAATTCGATTTCGGCCCCTTGCGCTGTGCGAAGCTGCCATATCGTGCGCCAGTAGTCAGTAACGAACAGCGGGCGCAGCCGCGCCAGCAATTTGGGCGTCAACAGCTTAAAATCTGAGGCAATCGACGCCAATTCTGGCTCCCCACCGCACACCGGCCATTCCCACTCATTGCGTTGATGCAGCCCCGCTTCAGCGCCCCCGCCGCTCTTTACCGTTTGTATCCAGTTTCCATTCATTCTGCGCAGACGGAGGGTCATACCAGCACGCTGCAAATCCTGATCGGACGTATCAAAATAGACGTTGTGAAGCTTGTGACGGCGAGGTTTGCTTAACGCCATGGATGCCAGCACAGAATGATGCCGAAAACGCGCAACATGCGCGGGATCTATGGTCAGTTTCAGCTCAATTTCAATGGCCATGCTCGCGATAGATAATAAAAGTTTTAGCCATCAAAAAGTGCAATTCATTCCTCTGACGACCAATATTTAGATATTAACAATCTAAATGATGGTCCGACTTTGATTAGTGGCGATTTCGATCTGATCGGCACGCACGTGAATCACGACTCTTTGTTCCTCGTAACGGGTGTAACCCCTGATCTGCTTTATCAGACTGTCGTCGAGAAGAAAATCTGCTGCGAGCAGTAAAGCACTCTCACGGCTAACCAGATCGCGGCTCAGTACCATGCCCTGCCTGAGGGAATTTGGATCCAACGCCCACTCCTTCTGTGCTTTATCAACGATCTCACTGTCATTCAGGCTGGCAAAAGCATCGAGCACCTGCGGGTCATAGCGTTTGCCCCGCGACTGCTGGAGGAAAGCGAGCGCCTCTACTGAAGTCAGACGTTTGGTACTGAAACTTCCGATCTGCAAGCCGTCGTAGTCGTTGGCAAGGGCGAGAATGCGAGCACCCAGCGGAATATCCGTGGCACTCAAACCATCGGGATAGCCTTGACCGTCATAGCGCTCATGATGCGAGCGCAACAAGCGAGCGGCGCTGCGCAGGCTGTCGAGCGCCATCAGGGCTAATTCTCCCTTGATCGGGTGTTTCTTAAACAGCATAAACTCTTCTGTGTTCATCTGGCTTGCCGACTTTGCGAGCAGGGCGTCGGGCATGCCGATCTTGCCGATGTCGTGGAGGAGACCGGCGAGCATCACATCCTGCGTCGCAGTTTGATTCAGCCCTATTTTGACGGCGATGTGTCGGGCCAGGTCAGCGACACGACGCGAATGTCCCGAACGTGGCCCTTCGGTCACCTCGATCAGGTTCGATAAAACCTTGATCGAGGTAAGAAAGCTGGTCTTCAGTTTCTCGTTGGCAGCCGCAAGCGCATCATGTGTAAAACGCAATTCAGCGGTGCGCTCTTCGACTCGAGCTTCAAGGCTGGCATTCAGCTCGCGCAGTTCCTCGTTCTACCGTTGGGTCAAGGCCTCGAGACGTCGCTTGTCACGCTCCAGCTACTTGTGTTCGAGCGCATGACGCACGATCAGGCGCACGTCCTGATCGTGCCAAGGCTTGGAAATGTAGCGGAAAATCTGGCCCTGATTGATCGCCTCAATGGTTGAAGTGATATCGGCATGGCCGGTGAGCAGAATGCGTGAGGTGTCCGGCCAGCGGCTACTGACCACCTCAAGAAAACGGACTCCGTCCATTTCCGGCATGCGCATATCGGAGATCACCAGGTCAACCTGCTCGCTCTCCAAAAACTTGATTCCCGCGTTACCGCTGATGGCTGTCAGCACACGGTAGCCGTCCTGACGGAATAATCGGCGCATGGCGGAAAGAATGTTTTGCTCGTCGTCGACGCACAACAGGGTCGCACTCGCTTTGTCTGCAGCAGGCGGCAGCAAGATATTTGTATCACTCACGGTGCTTCCTCTTGGGTCGATTCATGACTCTGCCGCTGCGGTAAAATGACACGAAAAGTCGTGCCTGTACCCACCTTGCTGTCCACCTCTATGCTGCCGCCATGCTTTGTTACGATTCCGTAGGAGAGAGAAAGGCCTAAGCCCGTACCCTTGCCGATCGGCTTGGTGGTGAAGAAAGGGTCGAAGATGCGCTTCAGATTTTCCGGCGCGATACCGCTGCCAGTGTCAGCAACCTCAATCCAGACGCGTAGATCGTCGCAGCCACTGCGCAGTGTGATGATACCGCGCTCGACATCAGCTATTGCCTGGGCGGCATTGACCAGGAGATTGAGAAACACCTGGTTGATCTCCGATGGCAGGCACTCGATCTCGGGTAATGTGCCATATTCCTTGACTACTTCAGCTTTGTATTTGATCTCGTTGTTGACTACATTGAGGGTCGAGTTTAATCCTTGATGCAGGTCAACCCACTTCCACTCCTGGCTGCTATTGACGTAAGAAAAATCTTTCAGATCCTGGACGATCTTGCTTACGCGCGAGATACCTTCCTTAGACTCTGCCATAAGCAGCGGAATATCCGTACGCAGAAAATCCAAATTAAGTTCCGCCTTGAGTCTCTGTAGTTCGGCATGCGCCGCTGCGTCGATCATCAGCACATTCTCTGTACTGGCATAAGCGTCGAGGATTAGGAACAGGTCATTCAGATAGGTCTCCAGCGCCCCAATATTGGAATGCACATAGCCAATCGGGTTATTGATCTCATGTGCAACACCGGCGGCTAGCTGGCCGATCGAGGCCATTTTCTCGTTTTGCAGCAGATGCTCCTGCACCACATTAAGACGAGCATTAAGCTCACTTAGTTGCATATTGCGCCGCAACAGAACTGCTTCGGCCCGTTCTCGGTTCCGCACGTCCGCTGCCAACCGAAGGTTCGCCTGCTCAAGCTCGGCGGTACGACTTTGGACCAACTGCTCCAGGTCGCGGTGCGCATGATTCAGCTCCTCTTCAAAAAATTTTTGCTTGGTGATATCCCTGAATGTCGTAAGAGCGCCAACAACCTGCTTTTGTTCGTTTATCAGAGGGGCCGCGGTGCAACTCAACCAGAGGCCATGCTCACCCAAAGAAGGATGGAAAATATCGACATTGTAAGCACCATCGGGCAACGGAAAACATCGCGGATTGCTGTAATGTGACTCGACGATTTCAGCCTCGCTGACGCCATTAACCACCAGGTCAGACAGCACCAGCCGCCGCTCTGTGTAGAAGGCACGCCAGTGATTGTTCGTGCCAACCATATCGGCCGCACTAATGCCAGTGATCATCTCGCAGGCCTTATTCCAGTGCGTTACGACACAATTGGCATCGATAACAAACTTGGGCATCGGATTTGCATTGACGATCTGGGCCAGCACCTGCTGCGCATGCAGTTGCGCCGCTTCGGCGCGCTTAGTATCAGTGATACCCGTAACGAGCACCGCTGACTCCCTTGGGTGTTCAATGTTTGTGACACTGCTCTCCACCCCGGCTTCAGCGCCTCTATTGGTATTAATAAGATACTCAGAATGGGCATCCATCACTTCACCACGCCGGTACGCCAATTCGCGCGAGTCGGGATGGGCGAGTTCCCAGTAATTCATGCTTAACAGTTCAGCATGCGTATAGTTGGTGAGTTCGGTTACTGGATTTGCATGGGTCAGCTTACTACCGCAAGGCGGTATCACGTCTGCGGCAACGGTCTCAGACAACCCGCGGGACAATTGCTGGCTGCCTTGCCATTCCTCCTGCATCTTTACCTGCGCAGTAATGTCGGTGCAGATCGCAACATACTTATGGAGTTGCCCATTTTCACCCAAGAAAGGCACGATTGTGGTCGACACCCAGTAAAATTCGCCGTTCTTACGTCGATTACGAATATTGCTTTGCCATACCTTGCCAGCACCAATAGTGAGCCACATGCCCTCGAAAAAACTCTTGAGATGGTAACCAGAATTGAGCATGCGGTGATCATGGCCGATGAGTTCTTCACGGGAAAAACCACTGATCCTGGAAAATAATTCGTTAGCATCGAGGATGCACCCGGCGGCATCGGTGACACTGAGGATGGCATGCTGGTCAAAGACAAACTTATAATTCTCCAGTTCGCGCTGCTGACTACTCGGCACAACGACATTTAACCCATCCCGCTCTGTTTCCATGCTGTCGCCATTCCCTTTCTTCTTTAGCTTAGCATCCACTCCGCCTCATCGCGCTGAGCGTCTACCTCGCCCAACAGGCGCTTGAATTCAACCCAGCCGATGCCTAGCCTGTTCCAGGCGACGTCGGATAAGCATGGCACCAGATCATCATTGCCACCCGAAAATTCCAGCACATGCGCCATTACGTCGGCCAGATGTATCAGATCGACGAGAGAGTTTGCGGGTATATCCATCGGGTTGTGATGATTGGCGATCGCCACCGCTATCTCGGCAGGAAATTTCCAACGCACAGCGAGTGCCGCACCAATCTGAGTATGGTCAAAGCCCAAAACTTCTTGCTCTGCTTCAATAGGGTAGCAATCGTGCTCGGCACGGTATGCCATCACGCTACGGTACTTTTCTGGAAAACGTGCCGCGAGGATAAGCCGACCTATATCATGGAGCAAGCCGGCGGTGAAAGAATTTTCCATATTGGTACCCAGCTCGCGGGCCAGCGCACGCGCGCAAAGTGCGGTCCCTGCACTGTGCAGCCAGAAGGCGCGTTGATCGTAGCCCGCCACTACCAAAGTCTGAAAATGGGTTACCACGGCGGCCCCGATGATCAGGGTACGGGCAGCGCGTAACCCTAGCACTGTCAAGGCATCCGGTATCGTTGCTACCTGCCTCTGCAAGCCGTAAAAAGAAGAATTGGCAACACGCAACAATTTAGCTGCCAGGGCCGGATCCCGCGCGATCCTGTAGGCGACTTGGCCGACATCCACTTCAGAACGCTGCAGGTAGGCCATGAGATCCTGCACCACTTCAGGCAAGGCCGGCAGCTGATCTAGATCGGCCACCACCATTTGCAGTGTGATCTCACTCACTTGAATTTCTCCAGCCGGTATTCAAGCACTGCGCGCCGCAGGGCCTGCATGGTCACATTCGAACCAGCCCGTCTGAACAAACGCTCTACCCGCTCGCGTAGCACTTCACGCTGCTCATTGATCTCCGCAGCGGAAAGCTCGCTCGGCGCCAGCACAACTATCTCGCTCACGCCGCAACGACGCAAACTATCAATATGTACATCGTTGATTACCGTGCCGAGCGGCAGCAGCATATTGCTGCCGCTCATCACTTCTGCGCCCAGCACCATGCCGGGTAATATCTGGTCGAGCGGAATTATTTGAATCATTACTGGCTTAATCAAAGAACAAGCGGCAGCAGCACGAGCAGCACACCACGCGAGCGGGAGTGCTCACCCATGCTATTGCCGCGCAAACGATAGCGGATACCATTAATATCAATATCCGTTTCTGCCACCATGGATGAACCCAACGCCGCGAGGAGCGACGCCGGTAGTGAAGCGTACATATTCCGGCCCAGAAGCGGCTTACCCTCGCCGCAAATCACATCGGCAGCGGTGTTGGCCAAGGCGACAATGAACTCATCGTCGATACCGATAATCGGCCAGGGTAGTTGCTGCAGTACTTCTTGCACGATGTTGAGCAAAGACTCGTCGCGCATCACCTGCAAATCCTTGTTCACAAGCATCTTCTGTAGCTGCTCATTGACCACTGTCATTTGGTTATTGGCCAACGCCAACCCTGTATGCAGGCGACGGTTCTCGTCGGCCATTTCCTTGTTACGGAAGGCTTCCTCGATGTTGGCCCGAAGAATGCCGTCATCCCAGGGCTTGGACAGGAATTTGTAGATCGCCCCCTCATTGATCGCGTCCGTCACCGCCTGTAGATCGGTGTAGCCGGAAAGTACCAGGCGTACCGTATCTGGGTGTAGCGTTTTGACCCGGCGCAGAAACTCGACCCCACTCATGCCAGGCATGAGCTGGTCGGAAATAATCACGTCGACCCGATGGCTGGCGAGCACTTCCAGCCCCTGCTCTGCGCTCATGGCAGTAAGAATGTCGTAACCGTCGCGGCGCAGCAGCCGCTTCAACGCAGAAAGAATATTTGCTTCGTCGTCGACCAACAGCAGCGTCCGACTCGGCTTCAGGCCGGCCATCATCCGGCTGTCCAGCGATCGACCCTCGCGCAGTAAAGCGGTTGCTTCCTCGACTGGCAGCGGACGGCTAAAATAATAGCCTTGGACCTCGTCGCAATGGTTGGCGATCAGGAGACCCAACTGCCCCTGAGTCTCAACCCCCTCAGCCACCACCTTAAGCTTCAGATTATGTGCCAGAGTAATGATGGCGCGAGTTATCGAAACATCATTAGGGTCGGCGATAATGTCCTGAACGAAGGCCTTGTCGACCTTCAAACTGTCGATTGGAAAGCGCTTAAGATAGGCCAGGCTGGAATAACCGGTACCAAAATCGTCCACCGTAATCTTCACGCCGATCTCCTTGATCCGCTCCAGAACACCGATGACGCCATCAACATCTTTCATCAACTGACTCTCGGTCAGCTCCAGCTCCAAGTAAATAGGCGCCAGCCCGCTAGCCGCTAGCGCTTGTCGCACCGTCTCGCACAGATCAGCAACATGGATCTGTCTCTCAGAGACATTGACCGCCATGCTCGGCGTCCCCAATCCCTCATCGTGCCAACATCGCAACTGTGCACAGGCAGTAGTTAGCACCCATTCGCCGACAGGAACGATCAAACCGGTTTCCTCCAACAACGGAATGAACTCGTCGGGTCCCACCAGCCCACGCGCAGAATGCTGCCACCGCAGCAGCGCCTCAAAGCCGGTAATTTTTCCCGTGATGCAACTCACTTTAGGCTGGTAATAGAGCAGGAACTCGCCATTGACCAACGCGTAGCGCAGGTCTGTTTCCAGACGCATCTTGTCTTGCGCGTTCCGGTTCATCTCCATGGTAAAAAACTGGTAGGTATTGCGTCCCTGATTCTTGGCCCGGTACATCGCTGTATGAGCGTTGTGGATCAGAGACGCACTATCGTCGGCATCGTCCGGGAACAAGGTGATGCCAACACTAGCCCATACGAACAGATCGTTGCCGTCAATCAGATACGGCCCGGCGCAACTATCGATCACTTTACGCGCTACCATCGTCGCGTCCTCACTACGGGCAATCTCCGGCAGAATGATGCAGAACTCATCCACGCCCAGACATCCCACTGTGCCCGTATCATCCAAACAGGCCGTGAGGCGGCGTGCAACTTCCTGCAGCAGACCGTCGCCGATACTGTGCCCTAACGTATCTAATGACCACCTTGAAATTATCTAAACTGACTGACAATACCGCCAACAGCCACTTGTTACGCCGTGCCGCCATCACCCCTTGATCCAGGCGGTCGTGAATCAGGGTACGGTTGGGCAGTCCGGTGACGACGTCGTAGTAAGCCAGATAATTTAGCTGCTGCTCTTTTTTGATGTGATCAATCGCAAATGCGATGTCGCCAGTCAATTCGGTCAACAGCTTCATTTCTTCCTCATGGAAGAATTCACTCTCGCTAGCGTACAGCGCAAATACACCTGCTACTTCATCCGAAACAATGAGTGGCAAAACAGCCATCGAACGAACTTCTGATTCGATATACTTCTTGTTGAACAAAACTCTGGGATCGTTTTTCGAATCGTTGGCCACGACGGATTTTTTCTCTCTTACCGCCCGCGCGAGCATGGTATTGGGTGCAGTCTCACTTGATGACAATATGTCTTTAATCGCAGCCAGGAGCGCCTCGTCTTTGCCCGCAGAGGCGATCGGGACAGTTTTCAGGGTGTTTTGATCCACAATGGCTATCAAGGCCATGCGGAATCCACCTACTTCGACCGCTATCCGGCACGTTTCCCGGAACACTTCGTCGAGCTCGCGCACCCGTACGATGAGCGTGTTGATACCACTGAGCATGGCATATACACGGTTGAGATAGATGATACTGGCTTGCGCTTTCTTACGTTCAGTGATGTCTTCGCCGATGCTAGCCGTTCCGATCACATCACCGGCTCCCGAGCGTAACACCGAATTGTTCCAGCGAATTAACCGGCGCTCACCCGAACGTGTAAGGATCTCGTTCTCGTGATGCCTTGTTCCGGGCTGGTTAGCAAGGAGCGCCACGAACAAAGAGCTTCTTAAATCGTTAACTTCTGGTGGTATGAAAAGCTCAAACCAGTTTCGCCCGATAACTTCCCCGAGTTGCCAATCGGTCAGGCGCAATAAATACTCGTTACAGTACGTAATCTTCCCTTCGCAGTCGAGCATCAATGAAATCAACTCTATATTTCCCAACAGGTCGCTAAAGCGACGTTGGCTTTCGTGCAGTTCCTGCGCGACCTTTTTTCGCTCCGTTATGTTCAAGTGCATGACCACAACGCCATTCGGATGATCATCAGCGAGGGGGGCTACCGTCAACAGGAACCAGTACTGTTCTGTTGGCAAATGACAGGAATATTCAAGCGAAAAATTTTTAACGCCGCCACCCAGTACTGATCGAATCCCTGCAGCGGCCTGATGCGCTTCAAATGCGCCCTCTCCTCTTGCACTATCGCAAACCTCCAGGTAATTAGCGCCGATCCCATGCCCTTGGCCCTGGATCGCATTCGTACTGGCAAATCGCCGCCATGCCTCGTTCACCGATACGATAAGTCCTTGGACATCAAGCAAAGCGACATGCGCGGGCAATGCGTTGAGAATGGCGGCCTCGCTGTGACGCATGTGATCCTGGGCGCGCCGCAGCAAGAATGGCCGGCCATCATGATCCGCCACCGTATCCACTTCCCCTGCTGTTAGTTCCTCCAAGCGTTGCTCGGTATGGCGTAGCGTCTCGATTAACGCAGAAACTTTCTCATTCGAGTCTTCCGGAGGTAACGGGTCTTTTGGGTTCATGGCGCAACGATTTCCAGATTCAAAGCACGCAATATGGTCTGAGTCTGACTGAGTGAACCTACGATTATTTGGACCGGGGACGGCGCCAGTTTGATCAGAGTCGAGGAACGAGGCCTGACGTTTACCAAGCATTGCTTTGAAGGGAGAGGCGAATAACCTTGAATCACGACTCGACTCGAATCAGATAGACACAGTGTTGGAGACCTCCAGCGTCGTAGTCGAGAACGGAAGCACTGGGATTGCTGGCAGACATATATAGTCTCCTGTTGAAACATGGAATGGTCCCGAATACAGATCACGCAGAAAAAGTCACGTGCAAGTATGGAAAAATGGGTTAGGTCAGGAGAATGATGATGATCCATAACTGCTTAAAGTATATCATCTTGTTTGCTATAGCTGAATACGCGATAACACACATGAATTACCCCTCTAATCGGGCAGCTCCCCATAGAAAATTTCTGTATTATTTGATTAATTCTAAAATAAAATCAGCTGGTCCTCGTCCTCTCCGTGTTCGATTTTGAATTCGCCTCAGATAACTTCACATCTGAAGCAGATCAACTTCTCTGACTCGTTGAAATTGATTACCCGTCTGCAAAGCAGCTGCCATCCCTAGCCCTGTTGCAATTGTTATACAGGCCGCATTATCGCCTTGACTCTGGCAATCAACGATTTAATGGTTTTCTTGACCATTTGATAGGCTGGCCATTGATCCAGGTAAGTGTGAATAAGGTTGAGATACAACATTACTTTATTATATAACCCAGCAAACCAACGAACTTGCATGAGTGCCGGTCGAGTCAAGTTAAAAATACGGGAAAACAGTGCCACACCAAGCAGTTTGGCCACCACAAAAATTGCGGCACCAAAAAACCAATGCCCAGATGCAATAGCATGTAATCCGATGAATTTGGCCGAAATTAATATTAAGCTGGGTAGCAAAAAAACAAACATAGCCCAGCGGGGTGGCAGTGCCACGATATGACGTTCTATCGCATGGATCAAGGATAGCGTTCCAAGCCGAGCCATCAGCCGTTCTGTTTGATCCCAGATAAACTCTTCAATCAAAAAGAACATGGCAGCCAGCCAAGTGAGTGGAACGAGGATGAAGCGTTTCATTTTGGAGGAATTTTTATAGGGGCGATTTGTTGCCTATAGTAGCCTAGCCAAACTACAACGGTTAAGATTCGTAGCTTAGTCACCCAGACAATAATCGTCTCGCTCGTTACCTAGTATTCAATAATAATCATATCCTTAAAATATTCCGAAGTTGCGTTCTCAGTATCCATGAGCCTGAACCATCCGATTCATCTATCCGACAATAGAAAATCGCCATGCTAAAAGCTATCGAAAATGGTGCGAAGCCGCGCTCTAGAGCGGGCGCTTCGTGTTGATGGCAGCGAATGGGGCGAGCGATGCCGACTTGATTGAGACTAAATAACTAACCAGCGTAAAATCATAAAGCTCGGACTAGTACTTTAAATTCCATGCAAATTTCAGAATGCATCGAAAGTAAATCTTTCAGTTCAGCCCGTTAATCCGCAAATGATGTGTTTTTATTGTGTTGCCGGCATTAATACTTGTAGCGTTACTACTGAATCAGCAAACGAAAGAATATCAAGAATGTAATGGGCAGTTCGGACATTTTGATTCTTCAATTTTTTTGCTAAAGCAGCATTCCAGCGACTGCGCCAGATAGCTTGTGGATCGACGGCAAGCTATAAAGGGTATGCCTTGGACTTGCGCCACGTTACGAAAATGGCGCATCACGTTATGGCCCAAAAAATCCGTGAATAATATTAAAAGCTCTGTATTCCTTGGCAATCCATGTTGTTTGCGCTGATGTGATACATGCCGTCCAGTGATATGACGGGTAATGTTTATGTTCCAATCAGAAAGTAATTCAGGAATATTTCCCAAGCGATCCGCACCTATTAAAATTGCATTCATCACAATCACCTAAATAATTAACGGGTTACATTAACGGACTGCATTTGCTGCTTCTTAACCAAGGCGAAATGTCATGGTCAATATGAAAACTAAATTCAATCTCTACGAAACAAGCAGTCCGTGAAAGCGTAATATACACTTAAATATAACGATAATTCAAGCCGTTTCCGCAATAATACTGAGCGACTGAATTATTGACTTATAATATTATTTATAATCAATAAATTATGTACAAACACCGGACGTCTGCCCGTTCGATTGAAAATCGACTAATGGATTTATTTGGGATAAACCTTATTTATTTTTGCAGTCGCATAACGTGTCGTTATCTTGCTGTTGCAGGATGGTCTGGAACGGCAATTCGTTCTTTTTGGTAGCATTCAAAATTTCATAATGAACGCATATAGCACTACAGAAAAAACACAAAATGAAACTTATTCCTCCTCATTAAATTGGGTAAATTACAAGGTAAACTAACCTGTTACCATGGTGTATGCAGTCAATACAGCTAGTTCCCGGTATACTTTCAAATTACAAAATGGAGTGGACATTAAGATATGGAGCCAAAAGAAAGTTCGATTGAATTACATGGTTCAGTATGGATGACGGTGGGAGGTGAAAATTTTGGTGGCCCAGGCCGCATTGGCTTGCTCTCTAAAATCGCCGAATGCGGCTCCATTTCCCAAGCAGCCAAGTCCATCAAGATGAGTTACAAGGCCGCTTGGGATGCCATAGACAACATGAACAATTTGTCAGGCGAACCATTGGTGGAACGGGTAACGGGGGGCAAGGGCGGCGGCGGTACCCGATTGACTCGGCGCGGCGAACAATTAGTAGAAAGCTTTAGAATCATTGAACGGGAACATCGTGAATTTGTTGATCGACTCAGTCGGCAGGCTGAGGGAGTTGCGAGCGATTTTTTATTGATTAAACGAATGAACATGAAAACCAGTGCCCGCAACCAGTTTCTAGGCAAGGTCACAGCAATCAAACGCGGAGTTGCCAACGACGAAATCGAACTGAAAATAGTCGGAGGAGAAAAAATTGTCGCTATCATTACTCATGAAAGCACAGAGGCACTTGGGCTGTGTCTCGATTCAGAAATATTCGCACTCATCAAATCATCATCGGTAATTGTCGTAATAGATGATAAAAACACTAATTTTTCCGCCCGCAATCGTTTATACGGCACCATTTCTCGCGTGAACTCTGGGGCAGTCAATACAGAAGTAATCATTGATTTGGCTGGCGGAGGCTCATTTGCTGCCATCATCACAAACGAAAGCGCTATTTCGCTCAGACTCGTTGTTGGGGCGCAAGCCATGGGAATTTTCAAAGCATCCAGTGTGATTTTGGGTATCACCGCATAAGCTGGTGTAAGTGGTGCGCTTGATTGAACTTGTGAAGCTGCGAAATATACTTTGCCAACAATCACATGACGATGTTGGAGAGTGACCCAAGACGCATATTTACCACGGCATTGACAATCCCGCGTGTAACGCTTTTATGGTTATATTGACTCCAATATAAAGCTATACCATAATCATCCAGCCAGGAAGTTTATATTACAGGCACATCGGGGCATCACTGAAAAACCTCTCGATTGCTATCCTGGATAGTTAACCAAGCTGTTGCCGGGGTGGCTCGCGGATCCGCCGAGAAGCGCCACAGTGAATAAATACAACGAAAGGAAATCCATGACCAACATTACAGCGGGGCTCGAAGAGCTCCTGATGCAGCGCTCGCTGACCGATGCACAGCTTCAAAAGGCAGCGTCGGCAGCAGCAAATTTCCGGATATTGCCGGATGCGACGGTGATCAAGATCGGTGGGCAGAGCGTCATCGACCGCGGCCGCGCAGCCGTCTACCCGCTCGTGGACGAGATTGTCGCGGCCCGCAAGGCTCACAAGCTGCTGATCGGTACCGGCGCCGGTACCCGGGCCCGGCACCTTTACTCGATCGCGGCGGGGCTTGGCCTGCCGGCGGGCGTGCTCGCGCAGTTTGGCGCCTCGGTGGCCGATCAGAACGCCGCCATGTTAGGACAACTCCTCGCAAAGCACGGTATCTGCACGGTCAGTGGTGCCGGATTATCGGCAGTGCCGCTCTTCCTGGCCGAGGTGCACGCCGTCATTTTTAGCGGCATGCCGCCCTACAGTCTCTGGATGCGCCCGCCCGCCGAGGGCGTCATCCCGCCCTATCGTACCGACGCCGGTTGTTTCCTGCTCGCCGAGCAGTTCGGCTGCAAGGCAATGATCTTCGTGAAAGACGAGGATGGCCTCTATACCGCCAATCCGAAAACCTCGAAAAAGCCCACCTTCATCCCGAAGATTTCGGTTGACGAGATGAAAGCGAAGGGACTACATGACTCAATCATCGAGTTCCCGGTGCTCGACCTCCTCCAGGCGGCAACCCACGTCCGCCAGGTGCAGGTTGTAAACGGCCTCGTCCCCGGCAACCTGACCCGCGCACTTGCCGGCGAGCACGTCGGCACCATCATCACCGCAAATTGAGGACCACCACCATGACTAATACCACCAATACCATCAAGCATGTCGCCTCGCCGCTCGCACGCCAGACCCTCCAGGATAGCGATCTGACCCGTCCCGTCGCGGGCATACGCCCGATCCGGATCCTTCCCTGGCTGCAGGTCGTCAAGATCGGCGGGCGCTCCATCATGGACCGCGGTGCCGAAGCGATCCTGCCGATCGTGGACGAGTTGCGCAAGCTCCTGCCTGAGCACCGCCTGCTCATCCTGACCGGCGCCGGCATTCGCGCCCGCCACCTCTACGGCGTCGGCCTCGACCTCGGCCTGCCGGTCGGCTCTCTTGCTCCGCTCGCCGCCAGCGAGGCCGGTCAAAACGGTCACATCCTCGCCTCGCTGCTCGCACCGGAGGGCGTCTCTTACGTCGAGCACCCGACCATTGCCAGCCAGCTCGCGATTCACCTTGCTGCGGCCCGTGCGGTCGTGGGCAGCGCGTTTCCGCCGTACCACCATCACGAGTTCCCGAACTCGCGCATCCCGACCCACCGGGCCGACACGGGTGCCTTCCTGCTCGCCGACGCGCTCGGAGCGGCCGGCCTGACGATTGTCGAGGATGTGGATGGGATATACACCGCCGATCCCAATGGTTCCGACAGCAAGCAGGCGCAGTTTCTCCGCGAAACGAGCATTGCGGACCTCACAAAACTCAAGGGGACGTTACCGTTCGACCGTGCCCTCCTCGAGGTCATGGCGACTGCGCGCCATATCGAGCGCGTGCAGGTCGTGAACGGACTCGTCCCGGGCCGGCTCACCGCCGCGCTGCGCGGCGAGCACGTCGGAACGATCATCCACACCGGCGCACGTCCGGTTTAAGCGCACACTTCTGGGCGGCCCCCTGCCCCTAGGCGGGCCGCCGGTGTTACAACTCCGTCGGCAAGCGGTGCCGTCACGAAATAGCACATGCGAAGTACCGAGCATGACCCTCAAGCGGCGCAAGTAATTAACAACTTAATGAATATGAAAACCAGTGCCCATAACCAATTTCAAGGCAAGGTAACGAATATCAAGAAAGGTTCTGTCAACGACGAGATTGAGCTGGAAGTGGCTGGCGGGAAGAAAATCGTCGCTATAGTCACTCATCAGAGTGTAGATGGGCTTGGATTACAAGTTGGGACAAAGGCATTCGCACTCATCAACTCTTCATCAGTCATTATTGCGACTGACGATAAGGGAGCAAAGTTTTCTGCCCGTAATCATCTGAAGGGCACAATTTCACAAGTGAAATCGGGTGCAGTTAATTCTGAAGTAATAATCGGATTTGAAGGTGGCGCTTCTGTTGCGGCTATTATCACTAACGAAAGTTGCAAGTTACTCGGGCTCGCTACTGGTATGCCCGCTACCGCAATTTTCAAAGCATCCAGCGTGATCATAGGGACTCAAGCGTAACTTTCAAGTTATTCCTAACAAAATATGTCGTTCAATCAGGGCAGATTCAAAAATCAAACGCCGCCTGCTTTTGCAATCGAACAGGCGGTTGTTTCGTTTATGCTGATAAATTGATCATTTTGTTGACACACTAAATATACGACAATCCTGCTCTAGGCATGGCATCTTGCAGGCACAACGCTTGAGCCTTGAAATTTTAATGCGCTTTAATTCTCGTCTCTGCAAAAACTACTAATAACACGATCCAATTTCTATTTTTGCTATCGACCCGGTCTAAATAGTTTCAAGCGGCATGTTTGACACGTGAATCCAAGGAGAAAAAGCGCCTTGGTATCCATTCTTACTATGCAATTTTGGCGGGATTATGTTTTTTTTGCCATGCGTTATTTAGTGTGATACATTTCGCTAATGCCATACCAAAATAAAATTGGAAATTTTAGGGCATCACTGTCACTTTGCTTAAACAGTGGCGGATGGATTTCCCCGCGAAGACTCGAATTACTCGCCGCTATTGGTCGAACAAATTCAATTAGCAATGGCGCAAAAGCGGTCGGCATGACTTACAGAGGGGCTTGGGTAGCAGTTGAAGAAATGAACAGCCTGGCTGGAGTACCTCTAGTCAAGTCATGGCAAGGGGGACACAGGGGTGGCGGGGCAGAACTAACTGAGGTAGGGCAACAACTAGTAGTTGAATTGAGTCGTCTTAGTGCATTACAAACACAGTTATTTCAGTCAGTTGCAGTATTTAATGAATTCGATTAATAACAACGCTGAATAATTTTCATAAACTGCCAAGGTAATTTAAATGAGAACGAGTGCACGTAATACGTTGAAAGGAATTGTTGAAACAGTTATCGATGGAATTGTTAATTCAGAGGTTACACTTAGATTAGAAAGTGGTACTGCTGTATATGCTATTGTAACAATTGAAAGTGCACGGTTACTCGGTCTTGTGCCAGGAAAAGTTGCCTATGCGTTAATCAAATCATCGTGGGTGATATTGGCACTGGCGGACGAAAAGATCACAACCTCGGCACGTAATCGACTGTGCGGAGTGGTCAGCAGAATCGAAAAGGGTGCGGTAAATACTGAAGTGGCAATTGATCTTGGCAATGACAATAGTCTGGTTTCAATCATCACCAATGAATCGCAAAATTTCCTCAAATTCTCGATTGGTAGTCCAGCTTGTGCATTAATCAAAGCTTCTCATATTCTTCTTGCCGTTGATGAATAACTGTAAAAGATAAGTAGTATTACCGCAACTTTTGCGGTTTTTTTTAATTATCGTTGTATATATTTTTATATTTCGAGTTTAGATAGTTTACTCAGGGGAGATCATGATCAAAACTTTTTATTGCCCATTAGGCAAAAAAATTAATAAGGCTAGCAATTTCAACAAGATTACAAAATTAATAGAATTTCGAGATTTAAATATTTTCAAAATTAAAATGTCTGAATCGAGTATAAGAACTGGCATTCTGGCGAGTAGTTTGTTAGTGGCATCCCCCTATTCCGCGGCGCTGGAAAATATGCAGTTAAAACCACAAAAAGAGGAATCAAACCAGGAAATATCGGCAATAGAACAACCGCTGGTCATTGCCCAAGCGGATACCGCCTTGCCAGTACAAAAAACGACTAAAACTGAAACATCAGAAGTTAAAGCCCCCGCTAAGGCTCCGGCTCAGACGCCTAGTTATTATGTTCAATTTCGTAGTTCTGGCTTAGCCATACAAACTGAACCCCCTCGCTATGTCAAGCAAGCCAATAAAACATGGCTTAAAGATATTGACGGTTGGCAAGATGTTAATTGGTTGGACATTGGTGTGGAAGCTCGACTTCGTTATGAATCTCGTGAAAATGACTATCGCCGAAAAACAGATACAGTGGATGAACCCATTTCATTACGAACACGCCTTTATGCTGCTGTAAAAAACAAATTTGACCCATTACGCGCTACCTTTGAATTCCAGGATTCTAGACGTTTTAACCAGGGATACCCGTATACCAATTTGGAGGTCAATAAAACAGAATTTATTCAAGGTTATGGAGAACTGTTCTTTAAAGATGCGCTGGGGGTAGATGATCGGGGCAACGACAGGCCGCTCAGCCTGCGAGCGGGGCGTATGGCTTTTGAGTTAACAGATAAACGCTTGGTTGCACGAAATGAATATCGTAATACCACGAATAATTTCCAAGGTTACCGTGCAGTTCTAGGCCAGAAAAATAGCGACTGGCAAGGAACTGTCTTTGCCTTTAATCCAATAGTTCGTTTTATGGAGCAAGCGGACAAAGCCAATGAAGCTCAGTGGTTCTACGGGGCTATGTTTGATGTGCGCAAATGGTCAAACGTGGTCACATTCCAACCTTATTACTACTTACTACAACAAAATGGCAGTAAGGTAAAATATGCTTCGACGGGCGCACTTGCCACCGCAGCCGACAAAACAAATCGTGAAATTAACACTGGGGGCTTGCGGGCCTATGGGATAGTAGCCAATACCGGCATCGACTGGGACTTGAACTATGTCAAGCAATGGGGTACCGATAACAAACAGGATCACGATGCCTATGGTTATAACATGGAATCAGGCTATACCTTCAAGCATGCATGGAAACCCCGTGTCATGGCTAATTTAAGCTATGCCAGCGGCGATAAAAATCCAAATGACAATAAAAGTCAACGTTTTGAGCGTTTATTCGGCTTTGCCAGACCGTGGTCCCACACTGATTATATCCAGATGGAAAATATCCGCGCCACTAAGATTCGCGGAGAACTCAACCCTACCGCTACCTTAAAACTTGATTTTGGCTATAGCTGGTACAAACTGGCCAGTGCTACAGACCGCTGGGCTGGGGGAAACAACTTACGCGACGCAACGGGAAAAAGCGGCAAGGATATAGGTGATGAATTTGACATGCGTGCACAATTTCCAGTCAATAAACACTTATCGATGGTTGTAGGCTATTCCTACTTCATGGCGGGAGATTTTGCCAAAGCAACATCCCAGAAAGTAATGCCTGGACGAGGGGAAAACTCACACCTAGTGTGGATAGACGCTACTGTAGTTGCATTTTAATTCCAACCAATGAAAAGGAGCTTTACCATGATTAAAATTTTTCACACCTTTGCTATCGCAGTAGCATTCGCATTGGGATCCAGCATCGCCATGGCGGAAAACATCACGATTGTCGTCGCTTCCAGTATGAAATTCGCTATGACCGATATCGTGAATAAATTTAATGCCGAACACCGCAATGATGAGGTAAAGACTATCTATGGCGCATCAGGAAAGTTCACCTCACAAATTCAGAATGGTGCGCCTTTTGATATGCTTTTTGCGGCGGACACTAATTTTCCGCAGATACTGAAGAATGAGGGGCTAACAAGCACTGATCCAGTAGTTTATGCGATTGGCCGACTGGTAATTTGGTCTTCAACGACGGATGCCACTAAGCTGGCCCTGCAAAAACTGTCTGAATCGACCATTCGTAAACTGGCCATCGCCAACCCCGAAATTGCACCCTACGGTATGCGTGCCAAAGAAGCGATGAAATCAGCCGGAGTGTGGGAAAAAATCAAGGACAAGCTCGTCTTTGGTGAAAATGTTGAACATACCGCACAGATGGTAAGTACCGGGGCAGCCGATGCCGGGCTTATTCCCCTTTCGCTGGCGCTTAATCCTACAATGGTTAAACAAGGTGGCTATAGCTTGATTGATGACGGTCTTCATGAACCATTGGCCCAAGCCTTCGTAATCACTAAACGAGCGAAGGACAGTGTACTGGCACGGCAATTTGCGGCTTATTTCCAGACGCCCGAATCGCGCAAAATCGTGGAAAGCTATGGTTTTGTGGTGCCTAAAAAATAACAGATTGGAAAATGGATGTTGGAGTATTGATATTGGAATACTTAAGACAAAGCTTGAGTTTGAGTGCAGAGGATTGGACGGCAATCTGGCTTACGCTCCGGCTTTGTCTATACACCACCTTAATTTTAATGGTGATTGCCACACCGATTGCGTGGTGGTTGGCTAGCGGGCGTTCTACCTATCGAACCGCCGTGCAGGCTGTGGTTGCCTTGCCGCTGGTATTACCACCCACCGTGCTTGGATTTTATCTCTTGATCACGCTTGGCCCGCGCGGCTTCATCGGCGGAGCGTTAGAGGATATGGGGCTCCATCATCTTGCCTTTACTTTTGAGGGCATATTGATCGGCTCAATATTGTATTCCATGCCATTTGCCGTACAACCCTTGCAGCAAGCCTTCACTAATCTGGGGCGACGCCCGATCGAGGTGGCGGCTTCGCTGGGGGCTGGTCTAATAGATCGTTTCATTAGCGTCATTTTACCGATGACCAAAGGGGGCTTTATCGTCGCCATGACGCTCACTTTCGCTCACACCATGGGCGAGTTCGGGGTCATCCTGATGGTGGGCGGCAATATTCCGGGCGTGACCCACGTCTTATCAACCACAATCTATGGCTATACTGAGGGCATGCAGTATGCCGCTGCGGGAAGACTGAGTCTGATGCTATTGATCTTCGCATTTATCGTGCTGTTTGTGGTGTACCGGTTTAATCGAGGTTTTGAGATGGTAAAACCATGACCTTGTCGGTACGTGCCCGAATTACCCATTCAAATTTTATTTTTGATGTCGACGTTGATTGGCCAGCGGAAGGTGTCACCGTTCTGTTTGGACGTTCCGGCTCGGGTAAGACGACATTGCTGCGACTGATTGCCGGTCTGGAGCGTCCGAACGACGCGCGCGTCAGCTTTCGTCATGAAGTTTGGCTGAATGGACGCCACTGGGTTCCATTGCATCGGCGACGGATCGCCATGGTTTTTCAAGAGGCCAGTTTATTACCCCATCTGTCTGTACGCGAAAATCTCCTCTACGGTTACAAACGCACACCAATTGCGGAGCGTAAACTCCATCTGGATGAAGTGGTTCGTATGTTGGGCATCGAAAATATTATTGAGCGTAATATTAATAAACTTTCCGGTGGAGAGCGTCAGCGTGTTGCGTTGGGGCGTGCGCTGTTGACCAGTCCGCGCCTGCTCTTGATGGATGAGCCCCTTTCGGCGCTCGACACGCAAACCAAGCGTGAGATTCTCCCCTATCTCGAGCGCCTGGTTGAAGAAGCGGATGTACCGATTGTCTATGTTACCCATGCGCCCGCCGAAGTAGAGCGTCTTGCAAACCGGGTGGTGTTTCTACGGGATGGACGCATTGATCGCGTTGAAACGCTTAAACACACCTTATCTCGGTCGGATTCCCCGCTGTTTCACGATGATGGTGTGGTGTCAGTTATCAAGGGCCAGCTGGGGCAGAAAGAGCATGGGTTAACGTCTTTTTATGTTGGCCAGGATTGTTTTTGGTTGAGCACCCCTATTTATTCAGACAGCGTTGGCAAGTCACAACGTTTGCGTATTCTTGCGAAGGATGTTGGGATCGCGCTCACGAAACCGGAGAACACCAGTCTGTTGAATGTATTGCCCGTGACCGTGCAGCGTATAGACCCCGCTCGTGAGGGGCACGTGCTGCTGGGTTTACGGTTAAGTGAAGGGCAAAATCTGTTCGCTGAAATCACTGCATGGTCACGTGATCGACTCGACTTACGCAAGGGACTTATCGTGTATGCCATGATCAAGACGGTTGCGTTGGCAGAGTAAATGTATTCCGGGTATGTTGAAAATAGCGAAATAAATGGAATTAGGGCTCAATTTTATCTTTTAGAGAAGGGTTTAATTTCGTTAATGTGAGCCTAATGAAGGTTTACTGGCTTTCTTTCTGTTCAGCGTCGGTATTATCTCCTGGGCAAAGAGAAGCAGCGAGCGATGCAGGGCCACTGGTGGCAGATAACCAAAAAAGGCGGGTAGCAAGTTGAAGTGACGAATGCCTATGCTGTCGCGCAACTCGATTATTTTTTGACGGCAAGTGTCTGGAGAACCGGCCACAACCATATGCTTGATAAACAAATCTGGTTCGAGATTAGCCATGTCAATCACGCCTTTTGCCCGTTGGGACTGCCCCACCATGCGCAGTTTGGCCAGCAATTGCGGCAGTACCGGCAACAAATCACGTCGAGCGGCTTCATCTGATTCGGCGACATAAGTGAAACGTCCAAAAGGTACCATTGACGGATCGCCCCCGGCTTCAACGAAGCAAAGCAAATTATCGCGCGCATGGGCCGCCGACTGGATGCCGTGAATGATTAAACAATGTCCGTTAATGGCAGTCCAGCGTACCATTTCCTCGCTGTAGCTACCGATGTACAGTGGTAAATGTGGCTGTTGTACAGGTTTCGGCTGCACGTCGAGCGGCGCTCCGGCCACCATTATTGGGTGCTTTCCCCAACAATCCAGGACTTGTTGCAGTACAGAAGGAAAATCCTTGGATGCTTTCACCCTGTCTACCCCAAATGCCTCAAGATACCGTTCGTTACCTCCACGAGAGACGCCGAAATCAACCCGGCCGCGTGACAAACAATCCAGGCTGGCCAGTTCTTCAGCTAGCCTGATCGGGTGGTGCAACGGTAACAGCAATACCGAAAAACCTAAGCGGATGGTACGAGTGCGCGCTGCCATCGCCGCCGCTGCCACCAGCGGCGATAATACATAACGACCGCCGTGGCGCTTTTGCCGCGACTGAAAATGCTCTTCATTCAGCCAGAGGGAATGGAAACCTTGACGCTCGGCACGCCGAGCCAAAGCTGGCCACAATGCCGGGGCACTTGATTCAAATCCAGCGCCTGAACCGGAAAGTCCAAAGACCATGTCTTGTTTGCTAACGAGTTCGGGACTTTGCGAGTTAGTAATAGATTTTTTTTTCATAAATGATCTCCTTTTAGATAAGCAAGATAAGAGAGCTGTAGATTTCAGATGCGGGGTACGCAGGCAACCGGCTTACCGTGAATTGCTACCACGTCAATTGCAGTGCAGTACAAGTCTGACAACATTTCGGAACGAAGGACTTCGGCTGCTTGACCCGCTATAGCAATACGTCCATTTGCGATGGTGACAACACGCGTACCGAGAAGTAATGCATGTTCAGGCTGGTGGGTAGTGAAAAGTATCGCCATGCCGTCTGCGGCAAGATCACGGATAGTACATAGGACGCGTGCTTGATTGCCAAGGTCAAGGCTTGCAGTCGGTTCATCCATCAGGAGAATGCGTGGCTCCTGTGCTAACGCGCGAGCGATCAGGGCCAGTTGGCGCTCACCCCCACTAACTTGGTTAAAGGGTCGTTGTGCGAGGTGATCAATTCCAATGCGGGCCAATGCCGAGTATGCAATATGTCGGTCATATTGCCCGGGCAGGCCCAGTGGTGTCAGGTGCGGCGTGCGCCCCATCAGAACCATGTCTAAAAGTGTCAACGAACTATCGACACTGGCTTGCGGCACATAAGCCATTATGCGTGCCAATTGACGTGCAGAGCTGAATACATAGCCATCAATGCACACCTTACCGCGTTCGGCGCGCAGGGCTCCGATCAGACAGCGCAACAAAGTTGTTTTGCCGGTGCCGTTAGGGCCGAGCAGACAAAGCATTTCTCCTGGCGTCAATGTAAGATTGATGCCATCCAGCACGGGCGGCAGATCCGCGGCACGGCGATACACCAAGTTTTCTACTGTTAAAACCATTGACGTTTTATCCACATGAGAACAGTAACAAGTACGGATAACCCCAACACTACAGGGATAAATCCCAGCGGTATTTCAGTAGAGAAAACATTACGAAAGAGATAATCAATCAGCAGTAGATAACCGTTAGCCAATATGGCTGATAGCAGTACTCTAGTGTGCATTGATCCATCTAGAAAACCGGCAAGGTGTGGCACGAGCAAGCCGGCCAAGCTGACCGCACCAACAATGCTGATTGCTATTGCTACAGTCAGGCTCGCGACCAGCAGCACCAGTGCTGACTTCTGTGGCGGAAACATTTTCGACATATTGTGTGGCGATTTGAACGGCTCCGAAAGATTTGTCATGGATTGTGGAGCGATCAGACGGGCCTGAATAATTTGGCCCAGCGTCTGACGTGCTTGCGACGACATTTGCAGAACAAAAGTAATGACGACAGCGGCCATCAGGAAGACACCGAGTAACTGTACAGCTAATTGCGGCCAGCCGATTGGTAACATGCGTGGCAAACCACTAGTACTGTGTAATGCCTCTGTTGGTAACATTACACTGCCTTCGTCAAACGCAAGGCAGCGCGCTTTATAGTTTTGCCAAAGAAGTGATCTCCGGAACTGACCTCGGCCAAGATTTCCAGTACCTCGTCCGGCGCCAGTATGCGGGTGCCTCCAACAACAGTAATGCCACGCCGTGCATAGGGCTCGAAGATCAGCGTCGCCGTCGGGCCGATCACTCCCGCCTCGGCTCGCAGCCGCAACCGCTTCAGCAGGCCGGTCAGCGTGCTATCGATTGGAGTGCTGGCGGTAGTGACGAATACATCGACACGAGATATCACCTCGGGCGCACGTTCGGTTAACACACCGAATGGCAGTTTCTCTGATACCAGCGTAGTCATATCGAGTTCGAGAACGTTAAAAGGGTAGCCGCTACTGATCAACTTACGCATGTACAGCGGAAAGGCACCGACTAGCGCGACTCGCTGGCGGGGTGCCAGCAACAGCGCGTCGAAAGCATCGCCCTGGTGTAGATTGACCCGGGAAGACGTGCCGTCGGGCGACCAGGGCGATTCTGCCAAGACGTTCAGCATGGGCTGGGTTGAACTCGGACAAAACACCGTCTCAGGTACGCTTTTTATCGGTATCGCGCGCAAATCGCCGACGGGGTTATCAAAATCGGTGTCCGTAAAAAATATACCGAGTGTTGGACGTTCCAAATGTAATGAGCCAGCCTCGACCCCGAGACGGTCGAGCATGGCTGCGCGCAGTTCAGCAATGAGAGAGCAGGTCTTGGTTCTCGTTTCCATCATGCGCCCCTCACTCGCTCGCTGGACAATGGGCAAAATGTAGTTTGGTATTGCCGTACTCGCCAGCCAGGTCATCGCGTTCGGCATTGATCAGCCCGGCCTCATCCAGACATTTGCAGAACTGTTCGACGTGGCATAGCTGGTGGCTGTTGGTCAGCATTCCCTTGTCCAGATCGCGCATGCCACCCGGGGCGGTTTCGCAAGCTTCGAGGCAGAACCAGTGAGCGCAACACAGTTCACCTCCCGGTAACAGGCGAGAGGCGATAGCGGCCAGCGAATTGGCAGTGAATTTGCGCACCGAATAAAGGTTGTGAAAAAGAACCGCGTAATCGAATAACTCTGCGGTCGGTGGATCGAGCGGTGTGCCCGCTACGACGCGGCAGCGTCCAGCTAGTCCGCTTGTAGCGATAATTTCTTCGGTATGCGCCAAAGCGTCCGGCATGACGACTACAGTAACGCGCACATTCGTAAATTGTTGGCAGAGCGCAGCGGCGAGCAAGCCGTTGTCTCCATCGAAGCAAAGCAGGTTACGCACGAGAGAGAGATCACGGCTTGTTGCCAGGTAGGCAACAAGCCGGCGTGCCTCTCCTAAAAATGGATGTAACGTCAAGGGCAAGGCCTTCGCACGTGTCTTTGGTGTCCATCCTTCCGACATGAATCCCGTAAGGTCAGACCAGCCGCAGGATGAATCGTACAGATTATCGATCACTTTCGCCTGGCACCATGGACTCGTCGCGCACAAGACATCGCTCATTTCTTGCGCCAAGGCATAAGCGCCGTTCTGCCTTACTATCAAGCCGGCGTCTTCAAGTGCCTGCAGGAAACCGCCGAGATGGTTGCCACGCAGCCTCAGCGAGGCAGCGATTGCTGATTTTTCTGCTGGTCCGTAGCGCTCCAGCCAGTCGAACAGGCCACTCTTATAGCCTGCGCGCAGCACCTGGAAGGCCTTGAATCCATCACCGATGCGGCGAATGGCAGCAACCGACGGTGGCGGTTCGAGGGTGTTGAGATCAACCTTGCCACTTGTCAGATTGATATCCATATCCATCTTCCTATTCGCATTCATCTTCATGTTTTATCTCCTAACGTTAATGATGTGAATCAAATCATTTTGCTATTTGCAGGGTGCGTGGTCCGCCCGAAAGAATCTCAGTGGCCTGGGATTGCGTGATGGTGATTCCAAAAAGTTCGTGGTAAAAACGCCGCGTTTCAGCTACCAGATCGACGTCTGCAAACAGCTTCGAATGAAACTGCTTGGCTGCCCACAAGACAGTGAGCGGTTGCTCAGCCGTACGGTTTCCCCATGTATGCGCGCCGCAGGGCGCCACCAGAATTCTCCCGGCACGTACTGCTTTAAGGCCAGAAAAGCGTGGCTCACGTCGAACCACCTCGGCCTCTTCGTACCCGGAAACAATCATGATGTCCGGATCCCAGGCAAGCAGTTGTTCCATGGTGAAGCTGCGTGATTCGACGCTACGATTATCGTTGGTGACACTTTCGCCGCCAGCAGAACGAATCCACCATTCAGCAACCAGATGGGGTTGAGTCAATGTAGCTGGGCTAAAAAAAAGAACACTCGGTCTTGCGGAAGCGCCATGACGTAACCTTTGGGAAACTTGGGTAAGGATGGCATCGAAATATTTGGCATAGCGCTCGGCAGCTTCCGGTTTGTGATAGAGCTGACCGAGTAGACGCACCGCTGTTTTTATATCTTCCGGCTGACGCCAGTTGAGATAGAGTGCCGGCAGTCCTGTGCGGCGTAGTGCCTCGGTACTTACCCGATCCATGCTCAGTACCGCGTCGGGCGCCGCTCGCAGTATGGATTCAATGTTGGCCGTACGGTCATGGTTTTGAAGTGAGTCCAGCAACGCGGTATGGGGAGCGAACACCGTCTGATACCCCCAGCGCGGTTTTTTTGCGAATTCCGGCAGGCCATTTACGATACTCCGGCCTTCGCCAATAGCAAAAACCAAGCTGTTCAATACTGGCACCGCACCGATAGTGGCAATGCGCTCGACACGCTCCGGAACTGTTATAGGATTGCCCGCCATGTCGTGCAGCACACGCATTGGCGCGGCCTGCACCAATGGCAGGTATAGAACAAAGATCAAGAACATGATTCGGTTGAGCACGAGGTTTCCTTGTTTCAATGTAATGAGACGCAGGCCACCTGAAGGCCCCGACGCGAGGTGGATAACCAGATCTTTGACACTCAGAACCATTGGCGCCTCGTTTTTACCAGTACAACGACGAATACAGGCGCGCCAAGTATGGCAGTGACTATGCCAAGAGGCAGTTCTGCCGAAAATGCGCTTCGGCACAGATCGTCTACCAGCAGCAGATAACCGGCACCGAGCAGAATTGAGGTGGGCAACAGAACGATATAAGCAGGGCCAACAATGAGGCGGGCGAGATGAGGCACGAGCAGCCCGATCCAACCAACGACGCCAGAAATACTCACCGCCGCTGCCGTCATCAAGGTCGCCGCCGCAATCAGCGCGACACGCAAAGTGCTTACTGGCACGCCGAGGGTGCGCGCTTCGTCGTCACCAGCTTCCAGTACCTGTGTCGGCCAGCGCAGCAAAAACAGCACGGCCATGCCAACAAGCGCAAAAGGGGCTGCCCAAGCGAGATCACCCATACTGACGCGACTCAATCCACCCAGCAACCAGAAAACAATGGCCGGCAAGATGTCGGTGGGATCAGCAGCAAATTTTAGTGCCGAAGTCAGTGCCTGGAACAGTGCCGAGACAACCAGCCCGGCTAGCACCAGCACCAGCGCTGAACCCTGTCCTAAGCGACTGGCGATAAACATCGCCGCGCCGACCGCGATAATGCCACCGGCGAAGGCTGAACCCTGCATCGCCAGTGCTCCGCCGTGTAGCAGCATGACAAGCGCGGCGCCAAAGCCGGCTCCGGCAGATACACCAAGGATGGCTGGCGAAGCGAGAGGGTTGCGGAACAGCGTCTGGTAAGCAACCCCCGCTGCTGCGAGGCTGGCGCCTACCAGCATTGCTGCCAATACGCGTGGCAAGCGCACCGCCAGTACCACATTATGGACAGCCGGCGGCTGCACGGACGGCTCACCCGACAGTGCCGACCAGAGCACGTCGAGCACTGCAGCAGACGAAAGCGAAAAATGGCCGAGCCCCATGGAGACAATAGCGGTAACCATGACCGCAAACGATAGCAACGCCAAGGTAGCGCTGTGAGCACGCCTGGGCGCCGCCGTCACGGCAATGGAGGGATTATTATCCATCATTCTGGCACTCGTCCCGCTCACGCTTCGCACACTAGAATTTTGCGCTTACCGTCATCGCCACCGTTCTTGGTGCACCAGCGTAATAGGTGGGATTGGCGTTGAGGTCGAGATCGGTAGCGGATATTTGACCGATATAATTTTTATCGAACAGATTGAGCACCGACATGCTTACGTCAAGATTCTGCACGAGGGAAATATTACGCCAATGGTAAACCAGATGCAGGTCGGCGAGAAAATAGTCGTCGACCTTCTGTGTATTAAGTGTATCGCCATAGCGCTTACCGACATAGCGCATAATTGGCGCGGCATTCCAGTTCCCATAACGCCAGTCAAGGCCGAGCTTGGCGAGTATTTGTGGCGCATTGGGTACCTGTTTGCCATCGGTAGGTGTAACTGCGCCAGCCTTAGACTGGATATCTCCGTCGAAAGAAAACCTGTTATACGAAAGGGCAAATATGCTGGTTAGACTACTCGTATGGCGGTAACTGCCCTCCAGTTCGACGCCGATGGCGATGGCACGCGCCACGCTCTGGAAGTTGCTGACTTTAACCAATTGGTCGTAAATGCTCACTTCCTTATCATGTGATAGGGAATAATAGAAGTTGGGCGCCAGCGACAAGCGTTCACCTTGATAGCGAAGACCGATGTCGATATTGTCTGAAATTTCTGGCTTCAGGTTGTTAAATACCTGTTGCAAGCTAATTCTTTGAGCAACGTAGGCGGCGCGGTTGGAATTATAGTTGGAAGCTGCCGGCCCCCAATCGGCACGCCCAATACGTCGGCTGTAAGCGGATGTCAGTGCGAGGTCTGATCGCAGTTCATGGCGTAGTGATAGATTGGGTAACCACTCGCGAGTGGTCTTGGCGGCTACTTGTTGCCAAGGATCGAGAGACGGATTGTAGGTCCAAATCTGGTCGTAGGATACATCGGGTAGGCCAGCGGTGTTGTAATAAGAGAACGTGGGCTGCTTTTGTTGGGCCAAGCGGATACCGCCTGAAATGGTCGTTGCGCTGGAGCGATGGGTAACCTGCAAGAATGGATTATTAAACATGTGGGCACTTTGCTTCGAGAGTACTGCCCATTTTGAAAATACTAGCCCGCCATTTGCTTGCGGGGTGTAATCTTTCTGGTAAACAGGCGGCGGCGGCGATTCCATATTCATCCACCAATAGCCTGCGGAAACATCCAGCATCGGCGAAATTTTCAGATCATACTGCGCGATGAAACCCTTCTGCTGATGCTCAACATCCCAACGGCGAACGAGCGCAGTAGTGGGATTCGGGTTAAACAGGAAATACCCTTTGTTGTCACCCCAATATGGGCGAACGCTGACAAGACCATTATCGCCGACCGGCATCGAAATTTTGGCGAGAACGGCGGTATCGTCAAAATCACTCCGGTTGTAATCGTACCAAAGCTGGAGGTTACCCGGCGTGAGCGTCTTGTTGAAGTCGAAGTTACGCCAATTCGACTTGACTTGAGCTTGGGTATAATTCATCGGCCGGTAGTCGTTGCCATCAATGTGGTTGTTTACAGCGAACAATTCAATTCGGGCACCATTGCTAAAGGTCTGGGCAACGCCAGCGGTAAAATTGACGCGGTTTCCGGGAGGCTCACCCGCTCCCTTCCACTTATCGGCTGTCATGTGAGACACGGAAGCGAAAAACGATGTGCCAGAATCGCCCAATCGTCCACTATCGAAGCGCGCGAAAGTTCTGTTGAAATTGTAGGATCCGAAGCCTTGGCGAACATAGGCACCTGCTTTTTCGTCGGGCCGGAGAAGACTCATGTTCATCGCACCAGTCGTGTTGGATACTCCGAGGCCCGCATAAGCGGGCATGGCACTGCGGTATAATTCAAAGCCAGCTACATTTTCCAGATCGAAAAGTTCATTATTTCCAACAAGACCGGTAAATGGCACACCTTCAACAGTACGTGCCAAGTGGAAATCGCCCTTGCCACGCACATTGATATTACGCCCGCCTCTGAGATTAAGTCCGTAACCATCAGACGATTCCGTATTGACCGAAGCCATCAGGTCTGTTAAGCGATATGGGTTGGACTGCACTTGTCCACCCAGAATAGCGATACCTTCGCGTGAAACTTTACTGACCGTCCAAGGTTGCAAGCTGGGCTGTGACAGCGCTGAGACTTTAGGGGCAGTTACAAAAACCTCGCTTAAAACAGGCGCATCTTTGTTGTCAGTGGTGGCGGCATCCAGTGTTACTTTATCGTCGGCAAAGGTTGGTGTGGCTGCAAACAAAACAGCGAGTGCGGCCAGTAATGGTTTACATTTAAGTGATTCATGCATTTAAAACTTTCCTATGCTTTAGATAAATAATGGCACCAAGCTTGATGGCAGATCGGGCGGCTCAACGATTAGCTGGAGATTGCTGACAGGGTGCACAAAGAAATTCTCAACAAGCGACAGAGCAAGCCTGGTCAATAAACTTATTACGCAGGGCCATCACCTATGTCGATGACCCCGGTACCTCCACGCGCCTCTTCGTCGGAGCGATTATTCGACAATCCTGCGTACCTCGATCTCTTTTAGCCACTTGACATGGCGCGGACCGGTGCGGATATCTTTGGTAGAAATCAGTGCGATACGCCCTTCTTCTTTCGCTAAGGGTTGCCCGTCTTTTTCGAAGAACACCATGACTCCTTCTCCGACCGGAGAATTGAATATTTCATTCAATGAAAATACGACCTTATAGTCATCACTGGCGATAGCGATGATGGCCATTTTTTTGACATCATTGTGATGGTGTGAAACGACTACTGCCTTTTCTAGAAGGTCACGGAGCAGAACGCCTTTCATTTTTACAGGCTTGCCTCCAAACTGACCGGCAACCTGAGTTTCGCTGATTTGATGAGCGGGAAACTGCTTCAAATCGTCTACGTTCAGGGTGAGCTTGTGTTCGACGACGCCAAAAACAGAAATGCTCGTTGTTTCGAACTTGGATGGGTCGGTTACGATACCGGCAGCAAAGGTGCTTCCGGCCAAAAGGACAGCGGCGAGGCAGAAACTGCTACGAATGAAGTGCATCATGGATTTTTCCTTTTAATTAAAATTGATAGCTGGCTTTGGCAAACCACATACGCCCAGGATTTGGAAACCCGTTTGCGAGCGAGTAATTCTTGTCTGACAGGTTGTTGACGCCCACTTCGGCAAAGAGGCTTTTGGTGGGACGGTAGACCCCTTTCAGATTCATGGTGGTGAATCCCGCGAGTTCCACCGTGTTTGATACCCATCTACTGCTGTTGTGTTCGACGAAGCCAACGAGGTCGATATAGCCATTCAGATGGGCAATTGCATTGGCAGTCAGCTTCTGCCGCGGCACATCAATGACTTTATTCGTCGGATCACTGATATTTTTAAGATCGGTATAAGTGTAGTTGCCACCTAATTCCATCCAGGAAAGAACTGAGCTGCGCAATCCAAGCTCAATTCCCGATGCGTGTACCCTGCCAATATTCTGCATCTGACATTTGGCAGTAGATATGCAACTGGAAGCGACCGGTCCGACGAATTGCGATTGAATCTTGTCGCTGATATCGCTGTAATAAATGGCCGCCTCAGCTTTGGCACCTTGCCATGGTTGGCCTTGGTAACCAATCTCATAATTAATGGATTGTTCGGGTTGCAAACCCGGATTTTCAATAAAGGAGCCTAAGCGTTGGGAATAACGATCCTTGAGGGTAGGCAAACGCGTTTTTTGCGCTACCGTAGTGTAGAACCGAACCTTTTCCGACCAGTCGTAGAACAACCCGGCCTGCGCATTATTGGCTGATTTGGCACTGGGTAATGAATACGGATTGCCCAGGTTGAAGACCGTATCAGGCCGAAGTTGATGGTGAGCAAGGCCAAGGGAAAGATTCAGCGCGGGATTAATCCGGATATTGTCTTCTGCCGCATAGGACACCAGTGTGTCCTTGAAAATGGTGGTAGTACTTGCAAAGGCATCCAATTCCGTATGTTCATCGGTCTTGTAGTGTGTGACTAAGCGCACGGTATGTGCACGAAAGCGGACTGACTCCAGCTCAATCGAGCCGCCACTGGTACGGTCGTTGTATATACTGCGCCCGGTTGCGACACTTCCCGAGCCAGAAGTCTTCAATTTGGTGTAGGTGCCGTCGGTATAGCTGTCGACCTCATTATCAAATTTATCGTGATAAAGGCGAAATTTCAAAGCTTCGGAGCTTCCCAGTGTGGTTTTTGAAATGAAGTAGAGACTTTCCTTATTCCAGTAGGGCCACTTCCAGTAGCGAGCGGCAGCGGGGTCGGTAGACTCCGGCTGTCCCTTTTCACCATTCTGTTTGTAGTAACTGATCGTATATTCGTCACTGGCGTTTGGCGTCAGGCCGACCTTGAGGGAAAGTTTGTCATCCTTGCGGTAAGAGTTATTTCTTTTACCGCCGTTTTCGGTGGCTGTTGGCCTAAAATCGGACGACAGCGGAAAGTAATCGCTCTCCAAGTACGATACGCCAGCCTGCAGATACCATTTTCCTTGGTTGGTACCCACATTGACCTGCCCCAACCGCTCATTGCCAGACCCGAAACCAACCGAGGCATCGCCCTCAAATATGGCTTTTGGCTTACGGGAGATCAAATTAATAGCACCCCCGATGGCATTGGGGCCATACGCGACCGAACTGAATCCTTTAGCAAGCTGGATGGCGGCAAGATCAGCGGTAGTAAAGCGATTAAAGTCCACATAGCCGTCATACGGGACGTAAACCGGAATGCCGTCAATGAAAAGTGGAACTTGGCGCGAATCGAAACCTCGGACCGAGATCATTTTTTCATTGCGGGAGTTGTTCGACAATGTGACACCGGAAAGCAGATTCAGCGCGTCACCAACGTTGTCGCGGTTGAATTGCCGCATTGCTTTCTGCGTGACAACCGATGCAACCTGATCTTCACCGATTTCGCCGACATGCAAGGGGGTTGCAGAAACAGTGATGGTGCCCAGTTCAAATGGCGCTGCTTTGATGCTTGCTTGCTCCGCCCATCCCGGCGATGTGCCTCCAAGAGCCATAAGAACAACTGTAAGTAAGGGTTTTTTGAGGTTCCGATTAATCAGGGTCAATGCCCGTCTTTTTATTCCTGTCTTATGCATATTTTTCCCGAGTTAAATCTGAATAATTGATATGTAAAAAACACCACTTCCATATCGTTATATAATTTAAAATATAACGATATGGAAGTCAAGCACCACTTTGATTACCGTTTATGCTGAGACAAGGCGAGCTAACGTTGTATTAAAGTAAAAATTACGAGACGATAGGCATGACTAAATTAACGAAAACAAACGAAACGACTAAGTTTTTACACAAAGTAAAAATTGTCAAAAGACAAGTAGAGTTGACATGAAAACAAGTGTTCGCAAAACACTACGCCGAGAAACTGATCAAAACACGAAAGAGTTTTCGCCGGATGTTGAAGGGTAACGCTGCACACACCTAAACATACTATTCCCCATTAAAAATCAATATATTATTATTTATCTTAGCAAAACTGCCGTACACTTCTGCGAGCCTATGGTTCTATCCACACCAGTAACGGCAAATTACTACGACAAAGAAGCACATAGATTTCCAGACATTGCTTGACGATAGGATTGCAGAAGAAGCAAAAGAACGCGAGATTAATATTATTTTCGGATAATCTATCAACCCATAAAGGGAATGCCGACTAGCTCGCCGCTCACCCCAACGTGACACTTTACTTTATGCCCGCGTCAGTAAATTGGCTCAATCAGATTAAAATATGATTTTTAATTTTGCAGCGCGAAATACTTCGAGGAAATAGGTTTTAAGAGTATCGACAAGCTTGCGCAAGCCATTAAAGATTTCACGGCCGTATACTATATAAATACATCACCGTTCATTTGGCGCAAGCGTGAAGTTGATAGGACCCAGCTCCGCAATACTATCTTTAATTTATATAATTAATACTGGCTGTATGTCTGAAGGGGAATGCGCCATGCGATCAGCAAACTTATCAGTAATTTCAACCGACTTGCGTCAACGATTGAAAAGACTTTGGGCAGCGTGCCTGCTCCCGCTCTATAAACACACTATTCTGGTACTGAGTCTTATCTTTTGTAGCGGGACACTGCTCGCTTTGTGGTATCTATCTCACGCTACTACTACCCTGATGCAATCCGCCGCACTGCAGGGCATTACCATGCATGCAGAGTCTCTAATGGAATTGCGCAATTTGTATACATCTGAAGTTGTGGATCGCTTGGGTGACCACAACATTGAAGTGACCCACGATTACTTGGATAAACCAGGAGCGATCCCCTTACCTGCCACCTTCAGTATGGAACTTGGCAGAAGGATTAGCTTGCTCGGTTCTGGCATGGTGGTGCGTTTATATAGCAATTATCCCTTTCCCTGGCGCAAGGATGGCGGTGCGCGTGATGATTTTGAGCAGCAGGCTTTGGCTGCGTTGCAGGCGAATCCTCAACAGCCCTACTACCGTTTTGAAGATTTTCAGGGACGCGCATCGCTACGTTACGCGACGGCGGATGTCATGCACGCGGAATGTATAAGCTGCCACAATGCACGCCCAGACAGCCCTAAGCATGACTGGAAAGTAGGGGATGTGCGCGGTGTGCTAGAGATTGTTCGACCATTAGACCGTGTAGTGGCGCAAAGTCGAGCCGATCTGCGCGACGTCTTTATTCTCTTTGGCACACTGCTGGCGCTGGGGTTGGGGGGGCTTGCACTGGTAATCACGCGCTTGCGACGCGTGTCAGTTGATCTGGAAGATCAAGTGGTGCACCGCACCACCCAGCTGGCTGCGGCCAACCAAGAGTTGGAGGCATTCAGCTATTCGGTGTCGCATGATTTGCGCGCACCGCTACGCAGCATAGATGGCTTCAGCCGAGCCTTACTCGACGACTATAGTGCGCACCTGGACGAAACGGGTAAAGATTATTTGCAACGGGTACGCGCTGCTACCCAGCGCATGGGGCAGTTGATTGACGATATGCTTAAGCTATCGCGCGTCACACGTAGTGAAATGAATTTTGAGACGGTGAACTTAAGTATTTTGGCACAGACGGTGGCCGACGAATTGCAACAGGCACAGCCCGAACGTCACGTGGAATTCGTCTGTACGCCAGGAATGACCGTCCGAGGCGACGCTCACTTACTGAAAGTAGCGTTAGAGAATCTATTGGGCAATGCGTGGAAATTTACTTCTAAACGCGAACAAGCACATATCGAAATCGGTGTCACTCACCAAGTCGAAGCATCTGTGTACTTCGTTCGTGATAATGGAGCAGGATTTGACATGGCATACGTCAGCAAACTTTTTTCTGCGTTTCAGCGGCTGCACGCCATGACCGAATTTCCCGGTACCGGGATCGGATTAGCTACGGTGCAGCGCATCATTCATCGCCACGGTGGTCGAGTATGGGCGGAAGGAGAACCCGGTAAAGGTTCAACATTTTATTTCACTTTGCCATAAGTTAAGCGTATGTTCCACTCACCATGAGCTTTAATTGAGCAATCATCAACAAATAAGGAAACCGCATGGGTAATAAATTTATTTTGCTGGTCGAGGACAATCCCGATGACGAAGCGCTTACCCTGCGTGCGCTCAAGCAAAACCATATTGACAGCGGAGTAGTGGTGACGCGCGATGGGGCAGAAGCACTCGACTATCTGTTTGGAAAAGGAAAATATGCGGGGCGTGACCTGAATACAATGCCGGCGCTCATCTTGCTTGATTTGAAGTTACCTAAAGTGGATGGCCTCGAAGTATTGAAGCAACTGCGTGCCGACCCTCTAACCGCACTGTTGCCGGTGGCAATTCTCACCTCCTCGAGCGAGGAGCATGATCTGATAACGGGCTACAAACTCGGTCTCAATAGCTATATCCTTAAGCCAGTGGATTTCGATCAATTCACTGAGGCAGTGCGCAACCTCGGGATATATTGGCTGGTAATCAACCAAACGCCTCCAAGAAGTAGACGCGCAAAATGAACAAACCAACACTACGTACGCTGATCATTGAAGACTCGGAAGATGATGCACTGCTATTGACGCGATATTTACAGCAAACCTATGAACTCATTCATGTGCGAGTAGATAGCGCTGAGGGCCTGAGTCGGACCCTGAAACAGGGTGAATGGGACTTGGTGCTTTCAGACCACTCTATGCCGGGCTTTGATTCATTCGCTGCGTTACAAATTGTGCAGCAAAGTGGACGTGACTTGCCGTTTATTATTGTTTCCGGTGCTATCGGTGAAGACTTGGCAGTGGCGGCGATCAAGGCAGGGGCGCATGACTATCTGCTGAAGAGTAATTTGAAACGTCTGATTCCCGCCATCGAGCGCGAGTTGCAGGCGGCGCAAGCACGACGCACCCATTTTCAATCCGAGCAGCGCTTCCGCGCGACGTTCGAACAAGCCGCGGTTGGCATCGCACATGTCGGACTGGATGGACGCTGGCTGCGCGTCAACAACAAGCTATGCATCATCACTGGTTATTCTGAAGAAGAACTTCTGACACACGATCGTCCGAGCATCACTTATCCCGACGATATACCGGACGAGTTGAACAGTATGCAACAATTACTGGCCGGCGATGTCCCCAGCTCGACCAAGGAAATGCGCTATACGCGCAAGGATCGTTCACTGGTGTGGGTCAATCTTACATGGTCGCTTACTCGCACTTCCACTGGTGAGCCGGATTATTTTATTGAGGTGATCGAGGATATTACCAAACGAAAAGAGGCGACGGAACGGCTCCGATTGTTCGCGCGCATATTCGACACCATCAATGAAGGCGTAGTAGTGACAGATGCAAGTAACAATATTATGTTAGTCAATCCGGCTTTTTCCGTCATTACCGGTTACAGCGCTACTGAAGCAATTGGCAAGAACCCACGGATTCTTCATTCCGGATTGATGGACAAAGCGTTTTACGACAAGATGTGGCAAAGTATCAAAAAAACTGGCCGTTGGCAGGGCGAAATAACAGACCGCCGTAAAAACGGAGAGAGTTACGTTGAATGGTTGAGCATCAGTACGATGAAGGACGAGCGTGGCGAATTTAGTCACCATATTGCAGTGGTTTCCGATATCAGCGAGCGCAAGGCGGCAGAAGAACGCATGGTCTACATTGCGCAGCACGATTTTCTTACCGGCCTGCCTAATCGCATGATGCTGCATGATCGCCTAACACAGGCGATTGCTCATGCTGAACGCGAACAGCGCAAGGTGGCCGTTATGTTCCTTGATCTGGATCGCTTCAAGGCTATAAACGACACATTGGGTCACCTCACTGGCGACAAACTGTTACAGGTTGTCGCCGATCGCATCAACAGTGTTGCACGCACGAGTGATACGGTCAGTCGGCTAGGCGGCGATGAATTTGCCATCATGTTGCCGTATATTGAAAATGCAGATGACATTGCAATGATTGCTCTAAAGCTCCTGGCATCCATTGCCGGCCCTTGTGTGATCGATGACAACGAAATTGAGGTGACTACCAGTATCGGCATCAGCGTGTTCCCGGAAGATGGGGTCGACAGTGAATCTCTGATAGCACATGCTGACGCCGCGATGTACCAGGCTAAGGGGAATGGGCGTAATAATTACCAATTTTTCACCCGTGAGATGAACCGACGTACACTTGAACGGATGTTGATCAAGAATAAGTTGAGTCACGCCCTGGAACGGAACGAATTATTCCTGCTTTACCAACCACAAGTGGATTTGAAAAGCGGTCACATCATCGGTGCAGAAGCGCTGGTTCGCTGGGATAACCCCCTATATGGAAAAGTTTTGCCAGCGCAGTTCATCCCCATCGCGGAAGAAAATGGTCTGATCCCTCCAATTGGTGAATGGGTATTGCGCGAGGCCTGTCGCCAGAACCAGGCGTGGCGCAAGCTGGGATTAATGAAAATTACCATGGCGGTAAATATTTCGTCAGTGCAATTCCGCCAGAAAAATCTAGGCGAAATAATTAAGGCGATTCTTAGTGAAAGCGGCCTGACCCCGTCTGGCCTGGAGCTTGAAATTACCGAGAGTGTCGTCATGCAGGATGCGGAAGCCGCAATTTTGTTGCTGGAGGATATGAAAGCGATGGGGCTAAAGCTGTCGGTAGATGATTTTGGTACGGGCTATTCCAGTTTAAGCTATCTCAAGCGCTTTCCAATTGATAAGTTTAAGATTGATCAATCGTTTGTGCGCGATTTGACGACAGATACGGATGATGCGGTAATTATAAGCACCATTATTTCAATGGCTCACAGTCTCAAGCTAAAGGTTATCGCTGAAGGGGTGGAAACCGCCGAACAATTGGCTTTTCTGAAACAGCAGGGATGTGATGAAATACAGGGTTATTACTTCAGTCAACCGGTAAGCGCTGAAGAATTCACCAAGCTTCTCTCTTCAGGTAGTGGGTTATGTAAGCTTTAGATGTAGTAGTTTTCCTGAAAGTAGGTCTTTCGCCAGTCGTCATAAACTAACCCTTCAATATCAATTATTCTTCCTCGTTACTCAGGAACATCAAAGCTTGGCAAGAAAAAACGTATGGTGCAGTTCGCAAATTTCAGACTCTGTCCTTAAGAAACACTCAATGCTTAGACCAGCTCCATTATTTAAATTCCTCTACAATTATTTCGTCACTTAGCTCCAGCTGCCTGTCATAAGAAATGGGAGGTGCAGCCTGGTAGGGTCGAATGGTATTATTCACACCTTAATGAAACATAAGAATAATTACTTTTTTAAGATTGGTGAACAGATGAACAGCAGCGAAATCCGTCTGAAATTTTTGGATTATTTTGCCTCCAAAGAGCACACTATCGTGCCTTCCAGCCCATTGGTGCCAGGCAATGACCCTACGTTGTTGTTCACCAATTCCGGTATGGTGCAGTTTAAAGATTGCTTCCTCGGCCACGACAAGCGTCCGTATGTACGCGCTACGTCTTCGCAGCGCTGTGTGCGTGCAGGTGGTAAACACAACGACCTGGAGAACGTGGGTTATACCGCGCGGCACCATACATTCTTCGAGATGTTGGGTAATTTCAGCTTTGGGGATTATTTTAAACAGAGTGCCATTAAATATGCATGGGAATTGCTCACTGAGGTTTATAAGCTGCCAGCTGACAAGCTATGGGTAACCGTTTACGCCGAGGATGATGAGGCTTTTGACATCTGGTCGAATGAAGTGGGCGTACCCGTCGAGCGCATTGTGCGTATCGGTGACAATCATGGTAAGCGCTATGTCTCCGATAATTTCTGGCAGATGGCAGATACCGGTCCATGCGGCCCATGTTCGGAAATTTTTTACGACCATGGGCCTGATGTTTGGGGCGGCCCTCCGGGCAGTGCGGAGGCCGATGGTGATCGCTATATTGAAATCTGGAACTTGGTATTCATGCAATACAACCGCGATGAAAACGGTGTGCTGCATCCGTTGCCCAAGCCATCGGTGGATACTGGCATGGGATTGGAGCGCATCGCGGCAGTATTGCAACACGTACATTCCAATTACGATATTGATTTGTTCCAAAACCTTATCTGCGCGGCGGCGCGCGAAACAAACACTAGCGACCTTACCAACAACTCGCTCAAGGTAATCGCTGACCATATTCGTGCTTGTTCCTTTTTAATCGTGGATGGGGTAATTCCCGGCAATGAAGGGCGCGGCTATGTGCTGCGCCGCATTATCCGCCGTGCCATCCGACATGGTTATAAACTGGGTTGTCGCGCAGCATTTTTCCATAAAATAACAGTTGATCTTGCCCGAGAAATGGGCGGGGCGTATCCCGAGTTAGTCGCAGCGCAAGCGCGGGTAACTGAGGTACTGCGTATCGAGGAAGAACGTTTTTTTGAGACTATTGAGCATGGTATGAAAATGCTTGAAGTAGCACTCGATAAAATCGTAACGGATGGCCTTGGTTTTGATGTTGGATTGAGCAAGGGAAAGGGTCGAGAGGAAGGCAAGTTGCTTCAATCAAAAATCCTTGTGGGACATATTGCTTTTACTTTGCACGACACCTACGGCTTTCCGCTCGACCTGACACAGGATGTATGTCGTGAGCATGGTGTCATTGTTGATGAAGTTGGTTTTAATGATGCCATGACACGTCAGCGCGAACAGGCGCGCGCGGCGGGAAAGTTCAAGATAGGTGCAGGGCTGGAATATGAGGGCGTGAAAACGCAATTCCACGGGTACGAAAAACTGGTTACGCAGGGCACGGTCGTGGCGTTGTACAAGGATGGCGTGGCTGTGCAAGAGCTTTCCGCTTCTGATACCGGTATTGTGGTGCTAGACAATACGCCGTTCTATGCGGAATCTGGCGGGCAGGTGGGTGACGTAGGCGTTCTGCAAATATCCTCCAATAATCCAACGCTTTTTGTTGTAGAAGATACACAGAAAATTCAACCCGATGTGTTTGGTCACCACGGACAAGTAAAGAGTGGTTTTATCAAGGTGGGCGACTCGGTCGAAGCTATTGTCGATAAAGCTGCGCGCGCGCGCACCATCCGTAACCACTCAGTCACACACCTGATGCACCGGGTGCTACGTGATGTATTGGGTGCGCATGTGCAACAGAAGGGTTCGCTGGTAGATCAGACCAAAACACGCTTTGACTTCAGCCACAACGCACCGATGACCGATACACAAATCCGCGAAGTGGAAAATCGTGTGAACCATGCCATACAGGCGAATGCTGCGGTGAGCGCGCAGGTGATGACTTATGACGATGCACTAAAATCTGGTGCAATGGCATTGTTCGGTGAAAAATATGGTGATGAAGTACGCGTGTTAGGCATGGGCGAATTTTCCACTGAATTATGCGGTGGTACGCATGTTCAGCGCACCGGTGACATTGGTTTATTCAAGATTGTACTGGAAAGCGGTGTGGCGGCTGGCATCCGCCGTGTTGAGGCAATCACCGGGGAGGGCGCGCTGAACTGGGTACAACAGCTGGATGCAAAAGTACATGAAGTCGCCGCCACACTTAAGGTACAGCCGCACGAACTAACCCAACGTGTTGCGCTAATGCAAGAGACGATCAAGACGGTTGAAAAGGAACTTGCAACCTTAAAATCTAAATTAGCTTCTTCACAAGGTGAAGATTTGGCAAGTCAGGCTATAGAAATTAACGGTGTTAAGGTAGTAGCTGCACTTTTGGAAGGTGCGGATATTAAGACATTACGTGAGACATTAGACAAACTAAAAGACAAGCTTAAATCGGCGGCCATCGTATTAGCTGCCGTAGCTGATGGAAAAATTATGCTCATCGCGGGTGTGACCGCTGATATTATCGACAAAGTAAAAGCGGGGGAATTGGTTAATGCGGTGGCGCAGCAGGTAGGCGGGAAAGGTGGTGGCCGCGCGGATATGGCTCAAGCAGGGGGTACTCAACCAGAATCTCTGGCCACAGCACTTGCATCTGTATCAGCTTGGGTAAAGAGAAAGCTATAACAAAATCAAATCCAAGCAGGGATGGGCAATTTTTTGCCTGTTATCCCTATGCAATATCCCTGCTGGAACGACTTCCTTTATCTAACTGAAATATTGATCTCCGAAATACATACACGTTCGTGCTTAGCATCATATTTCTTACTACCAGTAAGGACTTCCAAACCGACCTCGCCATGGACCCCAAGGGTTATACCAGTATGGCCCATAATAACTATTATAGTAAGGATATTGGGATCCATAATATGAATAGGGAATGAGCTTCGGCCATAAGTAGACTGTTTCGGCGTTGATTTGAGGATAATGATATTCGTATTCACCTAGCTTACGCACGGTAATACCTTGAATATTGCCAATTATTGTCACCTCACGGCCTTTTGCATACACTTCCGGATCGTAAAAGTCGGGGGCGCAGGCAATGAAGCGCCCCCAAGTCATATCAGTTTCCAGAGGTCTTGCATTACTGTCCAATGGGTGACTTACTATCTCAAAACATGTCTCATTCTTGCCTGGTTCCGTGTTTGCAATACTGCCCCCCCAACGTACACGCTGACCTACAAAATTATCGTTTTGAGCTGCACTTGGCGTAACTTCAGCAAATGAACCGACTGCCAGCGGCTTTGGAACGGTAGCACAACCAGCAACTGCAATTGGTAGCAAAAAAAGAAAAATCCAGCGATTCATGGAAGCCTCCTTAAGTTTTATAAGTTTTTTTTAATAGTATTGACACCTACTAGCCAAGTTGCACAGCGCTTCAGATAATGCATAAATTGTTTAACATAAATCAAATTAAGTGTCTAGCATTACTGTGCCATTAGACATATCTACCCAGCCACCCTCCGCAGCAAAAAACATAACTGAAGCGCACCGGTGGTAGCTAGCGCGATGAGAAATCGCAGCGATGGATAAAGTCCGGCACATGCCACGGTGCTTGTTTGGCTAGCGCAAGGAATGAATCTTCGGATAAAGAAGACGTTTCTGGTCGATCACGGTTGTTCTGAAGCCATTATGGTTGAGGCGTTGTGCAACGAGGAAGCCGTGGCCGCACAACACAGAGTGACATAATGATTGAAAGTCCTACCTGCCCCGGCCCTCTGAATGCGAGAGGTTAGACTCCTGCTTGAGTTCCTGTGTAGCTTTATGGGGGTGGGCGGAAAAATTATTTTGACGGCTCTGGCATGAATGGGGATTCACTGTTACCCCCGCTAAACGACGTATGCCAAGCTTTTTCGGCAATGCAAGAGCTAATGCCTTCACCATTACAGTAAAATTAGGGATCCGTCGAGCTTCAACCGTAACAATTGATTATATTGATGCGCCTATCATTCAGGAATAATGCATTCATTATAATATATCAGCATATTCTGCAATGCTCTTAGTACGTTGAGAAGCAGATTATTTATTTTCATCTGCAGAAAAAGATTTCATGGTAATGTCAGCGTGTTTTTTGGCATCCGCAAGATATGCTTGGAACATTTCATCACCAGTTATTTGACGCAGTTGTTGCATATAACCGGCATGCTTGGTCTCGTTAATGGAAGTAACTTCTTTGATTGCATCGATACGAACCAGTTCATAACCATTCTGTGCATTTTCGATGCCCACATATGCCGGAAAAATAGCCACGTTTGCTTGGAACACTTGACGAGCCAGACTATTATCAAGCTCAGCATGTTGTTCGCGCGTAATAATAGTCGGCACTGACCATCCCACGTTAACCTTCTCGCCACGTTGCAACTGCGCCAACACCAGTTGGCCCTCTTTGACCGCAGACTCTAACGCTTGCTTACGCAGTAATTTCTGACGAATACCCTCACTCACTTCCTTCAACGAGCGAGTGCTAACTGGCTTATATTCCAGCAACCGTGCCGCGAACAAGGTATTGGGTGCGATCTCTATGGCAGCGCTATTGCGCTTTTTCTTCGTTACATCCTCAGCAAACACAGCTTGCAATGCTTTGTCCGTCCAAGGCAATGCTCCAACCTGTTTTTTGTTCAACCAACCGCTTTGCTGTAGCGGCATTTTTACCAATTCTGCAGCTGGTTTTAACGTATCACTCTGCTCATACACAATATTACTAAATTTCTCTGCCAACTCTGTGAACTTATCGTTTGCTTTTTGCAATTTTAATCTTTGCGCAATAGCACTCTTTACTTCAATCAACGGGGGAGTTTTAGCAGGATTCACCGCCAACAGCTTGATAATGTGAAAACCAAAATCCGTTTGTACCAAACCGCTAATTTCCCCTACCTTAAGCTTGAATACGGCCTCCTCAAAAGGTTTGACCATCATACCAGGTCCAAACTGGCCAAGATCCCCTCCGCTCGCAGCGGAGCCAGGATCCTGAGAATGTTGTTTAGCTAGCTCGGCAAATTTATCCGGTGACTGCTTAACCTGCTGCAACACCTGTTCTGCCTTGGCTTTGGCAGCCAACTTATCTGCATCAGATGCCTGCGTGGCCGTCGCAATCAGAATATGCGCCGCCTGGTGCTGTTCGGGTGAACCAAATTCATTCTGATGTTCTTCATAATATTTCTTAATTTCACCCTCATCCACTGCCATTTGTGATTGCAATACATCGGCTGAAAATGTCACGTACTCCACCCGCACCTGCTCATCCGTCTGAAACTCTTTCAGATTCATATCATAATAACTGTGCACCGCAGCTTCATCCACTTTCGCCTGTTTTAGGTATGATTCAAAAGAAATTTTTGCCACAGCAACAACACGCTGTTGTTCATTCAAGCGTATTAAATTATCCGCAGTAATACTTGATGCATACCCATTCCGCATATACGCATCAATCAACTGACGCATATATAATTCTCGTGCTACGCTTGCCTCAAATGTCAGCGGCGACATTTTCTCACGACGCAATACTGATTCGTAAAGCTGCTTGTCAAATTTCCCATCTTTCTGAAACACCTCGATGCCAGCGATACTCTGAGCCAAATATTTCTCGCTCACAGTTAACCCGATGGAACGCGCCTGCGACATTAACAAACGTTGGCTAACCACGCTTTCCAGAATCGAGCGTTTTATTTCGGGCTTATCAAACATAGCTTGATCATAGTTACTACCCATCATTTTACGCATTCTGTCCTGCTGCTGACGCGCAGCTTGATCGAACTCCGCTTGATTGACTTTTTCACCGTTTACCGTAGCTAAAGCCTCACTATGAGATGACTTGTTGTAAGAATCCACACCCCAAAATGCAAACGTAAGAATGATGAGCAACAACACGATTTGTACGAACCGTCTGTTCCCATGCACGAAATCAAACATAATAGCCGCCCGATATAGTTTATTTACAATAAATGAAAAAAAGGCGAACTTTCGTTCGCCTTAATGTGGCGGAGTGGACGGGACTCGAACCCGCGACCCCCGGCGTGACAGGCCGGTATTCTAACCAACTGAACTACCACTCCAATAACTAAACAGCTGGTGGGTGCTGAGGGGTTCGAACCCCCGACATTCGCCTTGTAAGGGCGACGCTCTACCAGCTGAGCTAAGCACCCAATAAAAGTAACATTTTACAGCATTTTTTAGACCTTTACCAGCACAGAATTTCGGTATTTCACTGCCTGGAACTTGATCAACTCGCTAATACTAGCGTGCGTCAATGCTTAATCACAGTAGCACGACTCTCGTCCGTCACCAAGATGGGATTGACTACTGGCGCAGCCTCAGGTAACGGTTCTGGCTTGCGCTCTAACGCCATTTCCAACACCTGTTCAATCCATTTAACCGGATGAATATCAAGTTTATTTTTTACGTTATCGGGAATCTCAACAAGATCCTTGGTATTTTCTTCCGGAATCAAAACAACTTTAATGCCACCACGTTGAGCCGCCAGTAACTTCTCTTTTAATCCACCAATCGGCAGCACCTCACCCCGCAACGTAATTTCCCCGGTCATTGCCACATCAGCACGCACCGGAATACCCGTCAACGCCGAGACTATCGACGTACAAATACCCACACCCGCACTCGGCCCGTCTTTTGGAGTAGCACCTTCAGGTAAATGGATATGCAAATCAGTTTTTTGATAAAAATCATCATAAATACCCAAACTACGGGCGCGGCTACGCACTACACTAAGTGCAGCTTGAATCGATTCCTTCATAACCTCACCCAACTTACCAGTGGGAGTAATATTACCTTTACCCGGCAATACCGCAGTTTCAATGGTTAATAACTCACCGCCAACTTCTGTCCACGCCAACCCGGTTACTTGTCCAACTTGGTTATGTTTCTCTGCGATTCCATAGCTATAACGCCGCACCCCAAGATATTTTTCCAGGTTACGAGCATTCACCGTTAACTTGCTATCACGCCCTTTAAGCAACAGCGCTTTCACTACTTTACGACAAATTTTGGAAAGCTCTCGATCCAACCCCCGTACACCTGCTTCACGGGTGTAATAACGCAATATGTCACGAATTGCGCTTTCTGAAATACCAATTTCTTCAAGCTTCAATCCATTGTTCTTAAGTGCTTTTGGAATTAAATAATGCATCGCAATATTTACTTTTTCGTCTTCGGTATAGCTTGACACGTGAATAATTTCCATGCGATCCAAAAGCGGAGCAGGGATATTCATAGTATTTGCGGTCGCAACAAACATTACGTCAGACAAGTCATATTCGACTTCAACATAATGATCAACAAAAGTATGATTCTGCTCTGGATCAAGCACCTCAAGCAGCGCCGATGAAGGGTCACCACGAAAATCCATACCCATCTTATCTACTTCGTCGAGTAGAAATAGCGGATTTTTCACGCCAACTTTGGTCATGTTCTGCAAAATTTTACCAGGCATAGAGCCGATATAAGTGCGTCGATGGCCACGAATTTCTGACTCATCACGCACCCCACCTAGCGACATGCGAATAAATTTACGGCCTGTAGCCCGTGCAATAGACTGACCAAGCGAAGTCTTACCAACACCCGGTGGCCCGACCAAACACAGGATAGGCGCTTTCATCTTGTCGACGCGTTGCTGCACCGCAAGATATTCCACAATACGTTCCTTAACCTTCTCCAATCCATAGTGATCTGCTTCCAAAATTTCTTCGGCGGATTTCAAGTCATTGTTAATCTTTGTTTTCTTTTTCCAGGGTAAACCAACTAACACGTCAATATAGTTACGCACTACAGTCGCCTCAGCAGACATAGGAGACATTAAGCGCAATTTTTTCATTTCGGCTTCAGCTTTGGCACGCGCTTCCTTAGGCAAGTGTGCAGCCTTGATTTTCTTTGCCAATTCCTCGAAATCAGCACCATCCTCACCTTCACCTAACTCCTTCTGTATCGCTTTTACTTGTTCATTCAAGTAATACTCGCGTTGACTCTTTTCCATCTGTCGTTTGACGCGTCCGCGGATGCGTTTTTCTACTTGCAGAATGTCGAGCTCGGCCTCCAGTAAACCCAGTAAATGATCAAGACGCTTTCGAACGTCAAAGATTTCCAATATCTCCTGCTTTTGCTCCAGTTTAAGTGGCAAATGTGCTGCTATGGTATCCGCTAACCGCCCGGAATCATCTATACCAGCCAAAGACGTTAGCGTTTCTGGCGGAATCCTCTTATTAAGCTTAACATATTGGTCGAATTGATTAATTAAAGTACGGCGCATAGCTTCTGCTTCATTACCCAAACTATCATCGACAGGAACTGGGTCAATGTCCGCATCGAAATGATTTTTTTCATCCAGCACGCGCAATATTTTTGCACGTTGCGTGCCCTCCACAAGAACCTTTACGGTACCGTCAGGCAACTTGAGCATCTGCAAAATATTAGCAATACTACCAACGCGATACAAATCATCCGCAGCAGGCTCATCTTTAGCAGCAGTTTTTTGCGCCACCAATACAATACTCTTACCCGCTTCCATAGCGGATTCCAGCGCCTTGATTGATTTCGCGCGCCCTACAAACAATGGAATTACCATGTGTGGGAACACAACTACATCGCGTAACGGCAATAATGGGAAAAAACTGGAAACAAGTATATTCGTATCATGCTCAGTCATGGCAGGAAACTCCTCTGTGGATTAACTTGATAGTTAGATGGGGGCGCAGCGAAATAATTCAAGTCAAAATACAAAATCGCCACGCATCAATTTAATTTAGGATGCCACTATAAATAACTAAGCTGCCCTGGATGTATCCGCGTATATCACAATCGGTTTAATTTCGCCATTGGTGCTGCTTACATCCAGCACTACCTTGCTCACATTATCCATTGAGGGCAGATCATACATAATATCAAGCAAGGAATGCTCCAGAATGGAGCGCAAGCCACGTGCACCCGTTTTACGTTCCAGCGCTTTCTTGGCAATCGCCTGCAATACACCCTCATGGAACTCCATATCTACGCCTTCCATCGCGAACAATTTATGATATTGTTTGGTCAAGGCATTTTTGGGTTCAGTCAAAATTTGAATTAATGCCGCCTCATCCAGCTCTTCCAGTGTAGCAACTACTGGCAGGCGTCCAACAAACTCAGGGATTAAACCAAACTTGATTAAATCTTCCGGTTCCACATTACGCAACACCGCGCCTACACTCTTCTCGTCACCACGCTTGGCGAGGCTTGCGCCAAAACCAATACCGGCTTTCTCTGAGCGATTGAGTATGACCTTCTCCATGCCATCGAACGCTCCGCCGCATATAAAAAGGATATTGGTGGTATCCACCTGCAAAAATTCGGTATTGGGATGTTTACGGCCACCTTGTGGTGGCACAGACGCCTTGGTGCCTTCGATCAACTTGAGTAGCGCCTGTTGCACTCCTTCGCCAGAAACATCACGAGTGATAGAAGGGTTGTCTGATTTGCGGGAAATTTTATCAATTTCGTCAATATAAATAATACCGCGCTGGGCGCGCTCCACGTCATAATCACACGCTTGCAATAGCTTCAGAATAATATTTTCGACATCTTCCCCAACATACCCCGCTTCAGTCAGCGTAGTCGCATCGGCCATTACAAATGGTACATCAAGCAGACGCGCCAAGGTTTGCGCCAACAAAGTTTTTCCAGAACCAGTCGGACCAAGCAGTAAAATATTGCTCTTAGCCAGCTCTACTCCATCCTTGTTAGTGCTTTTCAAGCGCTTATAATGGTTATATACCGCCACAGACAAAATTTTCTTGGCATGTTCCTGACCGATTACATATTCATCGAGACGCGCACGAATTTCATGGGGCACAAGCAGGTCAGCCTTGTCTGTCTTGCCGGACACAACACTATTAACTTCCTCACGTATAATGTCATTGCAAAGCTCGACGCATTCGTCGCACACGAATACAGAAGGCCCCGCAATCAGTTTGCGAACTTCATGCTGGCTCTTGCCGCAAAATGAGCAATACAATAGTTTGTCGCCCTTGCTTTTATCCAGCACCATTCATATCCTCCTGTTTTGTTTATCACCTACATTATTTATCTATCGATTAAGCATATATTTGTTTAAGCGCGCTTATCCAGCACTTTATCTACCAAGCCATACTCAACTGCTTCAGTTGCATTTAAGAATTTATCGCGTTCGCTGTCACGGGCAATTTCTTCAACATTGCGCCCCGTGTGCTGAGCCATCAGGGTATAAAGTCGCTCCCGCAGGCTCAGAATATATCTGGCATGAATCTCGATATCCGTCGCCTGCCCCTGAAATCCTCCTAACGGTTGATGGATCATCACCGAAGAATTAGGCAAAACAAAGCGCTTTCCCTTTGCACCGGCCTGCAATAAAAAAGCACCCATCGATGCCGCCATGCCGATACACAACGTAGAAACTTCCGGCTTTATGAATTGCATAGTGTCATAAATCGCCATGCCTGCCGAAATAGACCCACCGGGCGAATTAATATAGAGATGAATCTCTTTATCTGAATTTTCAGATTCAAGAAACAGCAATTGTGCTACCACCAAATTAGCGGTCATATCATTGATGTTGCCGACTAAAAATATTACCCGCTCCTTAAGCAGACGTGAATAAATGTCGTATGCACGTTCTCCACGTCCGCTGGTTTCTATCACCATCGGAATCATTCCGATATTTTGCGGGTCCTCATTATTTTGAAGTATTTCGCTATACATCACGCGGCATTCTCCATCAATTCGTTGAATTCCATCACCTTCTCTGTTACCTTGACAGCATCCGTCACCCAAACCACCACATTATCTTCCAGCACCAAGTTTTCTGCGTCTTGCAAGCGTACCGGATCATTATAATGCCACTGCACCACTTCTTCTGGGTTGTCATAACTTTGTGCATAATCCTGAACCAGCGCTTTAATCTGCTCAGGTTTAGCATGCAAATCATATTTCTCTACCAGTTCCGTCAAGATCAAACTTAACTTGACACGCTTTTGTGCACGCTCAGTAAACAGTTCAATCGGTAACGATTCTTCCCCTTTCGGCATTTCTATTCTGCGCTTTTTCATATCGCGCAAAGCTTGCTGCATCAGGCTTTGCGCTTCAGCATCCAATAGCGCCTTAGGTATCTCCAATTGAGTAACTTTCAGCAAGGTAGCCATTGCACTATCTTTATTACGCAACATTAAGCGACGCTTGATTTCCCTCTCTAAATTATCGTGGATTTCAACTTTAAGCTTATTCACATCGCCATCTTCTATGCCGAGTAACTTGGCAAAGTTAGCATCAATCTCTGGTAAATGCTGCTCTTCTACCTTGTGCAAAGTAATGGTAAAAGTCGCTGCTTTACCAGCCACTTTCTCTGCCTGATAGTCTGCCGGAAAAGTCATATCGAACGATTTCGTTTCTCCAGCTTTCATGCCAATGATAGCATTTTCAAAATCTGGCAATAGGCGCCCCACGCCTAGCAACACAGCCAAATTCCTGGCCTCACCACCTTCAAATATCTTACCTTCCAGTAAGCCACTAAAATCAATATGCACCCTGTCTCCATTTTGCGCCACGCGATCAGCCACTTCAAATGTCGCGTGCTGCTTACGCAAAGTAGCAATCGTAGTATCGACATCAGCATCGCTCAAGGTATAAACCGCTTGCTCAATGCTCTCAGCGCTAATATCCCCTAATACGACTTCAGGATAAACCTCAAAAGTCGCACTATATTCAATCCATAACGCGTCTGGATCGGTATTTTTGACCTCAAAAGCAGGGTAACCAACCACTTTCAACTGGTTACTCTGCGCTTCTTTGGCAAAAGACTGCCGTAAAGCATCTTGCAACACTTCCTGCTGTATTTGCGCGCCGTGTTTTTGCTCCAAAATCTTGAACGGCACCTTACCCGGCCTGAAACCAGGTACCTCAGCGGTACGTGCCAGATTCTTCAGGCGCGCTTCCATTTCACTGCTCACCAGTTGCAGAGGGATGGATGCATTAAGGCGGCGCTCCAACCCGCTCATGATTTCTATACTCGACATGCTGACTTTCCTTAGGTTAATAAGTAAATTCTTCAGTTGGTGCGAAAGGAGAGACTCGAACTCTCACGCCTTGCGGCGCTGGAACCTAAATCCAGTGCGTCTACCAATTCCGCCACTTTCGCCATTCCAATTACACGGTTATTGTAGCATATGATAAGTAGATAGTCGGTAGGCGTAGAAGGGAAATGTCAGCCTATTTTTAAGATGGTGCGCCTATATGATGGGCATGCAGCACCTTCTGACATACTTCAGGTAATTATGAAGCTTCGTTGGAAATTCGATAAGCACGAAACATTCAGGTCAAATATGGATCGTGCGTTTATCCACCGCCAGAGCCGCTTCATGCATCGCTTCAGACAATGACGGATGTGCATGAACAGTACGCGCCAAATCTTCACTACTGGCCGAAAACGCCATCGCCAGCACTGCCTGCTGAATGAGTTCAGATGCCAGCGGGCCTATGATATGCACACCGAGGATGCGATCCGTATTGGCATCGGCGATGATTTTAATAAATCCCGTCGTATCACCCAAGGCGCGGGCACGTCCATTAGCAAGAAAGGGGAACTGCCCGGCCTTGTAAGCGACACCCGCTGCCTTAAGCTGCTGTTCAGTCTTACCCACCCAAGCAATTTCCGGGGCGGTATACATCACATTCGGCACTAAATTTAAATCGCTGCCCGCCATTTGTCCGGCGATCAATTCCGCCACCATTACACCCTCCTCCGACGCCTTGTGCGCCAGCATCGGGCCCCGCACCACATCACCCACCGCATACACATGTGGCAGGCTGGTACGACACTGTTCATCCACTTCAATGCGCCCTGCAGCGTCCAGCTTGAGCCCAACCGCCTCTACGCTCAGACCTTGCGTATTTGGCACACGCCCAACTGCAACGATCAGCTTGTCCGCAACCAATTCCTGCGCCACCCCATGTATATCGCGCCAATTAATTTTTACAGCCTCAGCAGACTGAGTGACGCCATCAATCTGTGCGCCCAAGTGGATAGTCAACTTCTGCTTGGTAAAAGCACGTAACGCTTCTTTCGCCACTTGCTCATCGGCAGCAGGAAGGAATACGGACGAGGCTTCCAGTAGCATCACCTCAGCCCCCAATCTACGCCACACACTGCCTAGTTCCAGCCCAATAACCCCTGCACCGATGATAGCAAGGCGCTTAGGCGTCTCGCTAAAACTCAAAGCCCCAACATTGTCCACAACCTGCACCCCATCCAGCGGGGCTTGCGACAAAATGCGCGACGTCGAGCCAGTGGCAACGATAATGTGCTTCGCCCTCACTTCTTCTCCATCAACAATTCCAACACGCCAGACATCGCCATCCCGACCAAGAAGTTGAGCCCTGCCGTGTAGCGAATCCACTTTATTTTTCTTGAATAACTGACTGATGCCCAGTGTGAAATCCGACACGATCTTATTCTTGCGCGCCACCATTTTTAACACATCCACGCTCGCGTTATCGACAGATATACCGTGCGCAGCAAAATCATGCGTCAAGCGCTCAAAGTTTTCTGAGGATTCCAGCAAGGCTTTAGAAGGAATACAACCCACATTAAGACAAGTTCCACCCAAACTAGGCTTGCCTTGCGTGCCTTTCCAATCGTCAATACAGACTGTATGCAGCCCTAACTGAGCGCAACGTATCGCCGCCACATAACCTCCGGGGCCGGCACCAATAACTACAACATCAAATAATTTCGACATAATGAAATTCTTTTATTAAGCTCTAAAACCGTAAAAAATTTTACATTTTCATTCCAGCCGTGATTGGCAAAAGCGCACTTACAAATCCAGCAGCACTCGTCCCGGATATTCCAACGCCTCTTTGATAGTGGCGAGAAATAATACGGCATCACGCCCATCAACGATGCGGTGATCATAGGACAGCGCGAGATAGTTCATCGGACGAATAACAACTTGACCATTTTCGGCCACTGGTCGGTCTTTGGTAGCGTGAATACCGAGGATGGCGCTCTGCGGCGGGTTGATAATCGGGGTAGAGAGCATGGAGCCGAACACGCCTCCATTGGAAATGGAGAAAGTACCGCCAGTCAATTCTTCCAGCGTAATCTTACCGTCCTTCGCACGCGCACCGAAGCCAATAATTTGTCTTTCGATATCAGCTAGCGAAAGTTTGTCAGCATCGCGGATGACAGGCACCACCAAACCGCGCTCACTGCCGATTGCCACGCCGATGTCGTAATAGCCATGGTAGATGATATCCGTACCATCCACCGATGCATTCACCACCGGGAATTTATGCAACGCAAGCAGCGTGGCCTTGATAAAAAATGACATGAAGCCAAGCTTTACGCCATGCTTCTTTTCAAAAGCATCCTTATAATGATTGCGCAACTCAATCACCGGCAGCATATTCACTTCATTAAAAGTAGTAAGAATTGCGGCATTCTGTTGCGATTGCAGCAAGCGTTCGGCGATGCGCTGACGGATGCGAGTCATCGGCACGCGCTGTTCCACACGCCCGCCCGCTACAGGTTGCGGAACCCCAGTGGCTGGCACAGCCGCTTTTTCCTGCACCGCAATCAGCACATCTTCCTTGATAACACGCCCGTCACGTCCACTACCGCTAATCGCAGCAGTATCAATTTTATTTTCCGCTGCGATCTTCTGCGCCGCAGGCATCACGGCAGCTTGCTCCTTGGTCATCACATCTGGTTGCGCGGCGCGGCTCACATCAGGTTTGGCATCGGTATCCAATAGGGCAATCACCTCATTACTGGTCACCTTGTCACCATTCTGCTTTAGAATTTTAGTCAGCACTCCAGATTTGATCGCGGGCAACTCTAAAACCACCTTATCGGTCTCAATGTCGATCAGATTCTCACCTTCAGCCACAGCCTCACCCGGCTGCTTGTGCCAAGATACCAGCGTGGCTTCGGAAACCGATTCGGAAAGTTGCGGCACTTTCACTTCAATTTGCATGCTGTCTTGCTCCTGATTTAATGTCGAGATCGCAGCGGAATGCAGCGTCTATTACCGCCTTCTGTTGTTCATTATGCACTGCCAAATAGCCTGCTGCGGGCGATGCCGAGGAAGATCGCAACGCATAAGCAAGCCTCATACCATCACGCAAATGGCGCAGCAAATAATGTTGAATGCGATGCCACGCACCCTGATTGCCCGGCTCTTCCTGACACCACAGCAATTCCGTCGCATTTGGATAATTGGCAATCTGTGCCTCGAAAGCATCATGCGGAAAAGGATAAAGTTGTTCCAGCCGGATAATCGCCACCTCTTCCGGAGACAAGAACTTCGGCAAGGTATTTTGAATGCCGCGTTCGTAGCGTGCGGCCTTAAGCTCATAATAAATTTTTCCGCTACATACAATAATACGCCGCACCTTGGCAGCTTCCAGTACATCTACTTCTCCAATCACTGGTTGAAATGAACCCTGAGCCAATTCATTCAGCGGCGAAGATGCATCCTTGCTGCGCAACATGCTTTTAGGCGTAAACACAATAAGTGGCTTGCGTATCGGACGTAACATCTGGCGGCGCAGCAAATGGAACAGCTGAGCGGGAGTGGAAGGGATACACACTTGAATATTATAATCTGCACATAGCTGTAGATAGCGCTCAATACGCCCAGACGAATGTTCCGGCCCCTGCCCTTCGTAACCATGGGGCAAAAACATTACCAGCCCGCACATGCGTCCCCACTTGGCCTCCCCCGACGAGATAAATTGATCAATTACCACCTGCGCACCATTAGCGAAATCGCCAAACTGCCCCTCCCATATAACCAGCGAATTGGGTTCAGCGCTAGCATAGCCATACTCAAATGCGAGCACCGCCTCTTCCGAAAGAATGGAATCAATCACGATGAAATCGGCCTGATCCGGCGCAATATTTTGCAAGGGAATGTGATAGCCCTTGTCCCACTGCACACGGTTTTGGTCGTGCAACACGGCATGACGATGAAAAAAGGTACCGCGCGCGCTGTCCTCCCCAGATAAACGAACCGGAATACCCTCAGCTACCAAGCTGGCATAGGCCAGGTTTTCCGCCATGCCCCAATCCAAAGCGAGGTCACCATTACCCATGGCACGGCGATCGGCAATTATTTTTTCCACTCGCGACTGAAGCTTGAAATCCGTCGGCACGTCTGTCAGCCGCTGAGCCAATTTTTGCAACTGTTCGCGTGGTACGGCAGTAGTCACCGCCACGCTCCAAGGCACACCACTTTTGAATTTAGACCAATTTACTGCGTGCTCTTTATTAAAATCATTCAGTACTGGCTGAATCGGATTGATGCCTTCATCCATCGCCCGACGATAGGCCGCTATCATCGCCTCCGGCTCTCCTTCCGCCATCACATTTTGTTCTAACAGGCGTTTAGCATACAACGCACGTGTGCCCGGATGCTGATTAATATAACGGTACATGAACGGCTGCGTGACCATCGGCTCATCCTGCTCGTTATGACCCAACTTGCGAAAACACACCATATCAATTACGACATCCCTTTTAAAGGTCATGCGGTAATCCAGTGCAATTTCGGTAATTAACAATACCGCTTCAGGATCATCCCCATTCACATGAAAAATCGGGGCTTCTATCATCTTCGCTACATCGGTACAGTGCGCAGAAGATCGGGCGTCACGTTTGTCCGAAGTCGTAAAACCGATCTGGTTGTTAATAATGATATGCACTGTACCGCCCGTGTGATAACCGCGCGTTTGGGACAGACTGAACGTTTCCATAATCACGCCTTGCCCGGCGAAAGCCGCATCGCCATGTAGCAATACCGGCATTACCTCGCGCCCTTCCTTGTCACCACGACGGTGCTGACGCGCGCGCACCGAGCCTTCTACCACCGGATTAACGATTTCCAGATGCGAGGGATTAAACGCTAAAGCCAAGTGCATTGCTCCGCCCGGCGTAGAAATGTCCGAGGAAAAACCTTGGTGATATTTCACGTCGCCAGAAGTCAGCTGTTCACTGTGTTTGCCTTCAAACTCAGCGAACAAATCACGCGGCAGCTTGCCTAGCGTATTCACTACCACATTCAAGCGCCCACGATGCGCCATACCGATAACTGTCTCACGTACTCCCTGCGTGCCTGCACGTTGCAGTAAATGTTCGAGCATCGGAATAAGCGATTCACCGCCCTCCAGCGAAAAACGCTTCTGGCCGACATACTTGGTATGTAGATATCGCTCCAACGTTTCGGCAGCGGTCAGCCGCTCCATGATTCGATGCTGCATATCAGCGCTGTAATTCGGCTGACCGCGCACACTCTCCAGACGATTTTGAATCCAGCGCTTCTGCACAACATCATTGATGTACATATACTCTGAACCTATGCTGCCGCAATAGGTCTGGCGCACCAACTGCAAAATTTCTCGCAGCATCATGCGTGGCGATCCCACCAAAGAGCCTGTCTCGAATGTGATATCCATGTCCGTCTCCGTAAGACCATAAAAGACTGGATCCAATTCGGGCACTTCAGGCTTGAGATGCCGGTTAAGCGGATCGAGGCTGGCACGGTATACCCCGAGGAAACGATGGGCATTGATAAGTCGCAGTACAGCCACCTGCTTGCGCACCATTTCAGCATCTTGGGTTACGCCTTGCACGCCAGTTAATGGCAACGCAGCAAAGGCACGCACCACTGGGCTATGCGCTAAATCTTGCAACACCGCGCTCGGCATATTTTGCAGGGCATCAAAGTAGGCTCGCCAACCATCCGAAACCAAGGCAGGGTCGGTCAAATACGCCTCATATAGACCTTCAATGTACGGCGCATTGGCACCAAACAACATAGAGTTGCCCAGCATGGTTTGCATTACCGACGTCATATATGATTACCCATCTGTTTATGCCGCCATATCCTTGCACTTCATTGCTTTATCAAACGTCCGCACTTGGGTCTCAGATAGCTTCAATATGATATGCACCCACAGCGCATAAATATCTCCAGCCTCTAAGTTTTTCCATGTGTGAGTTTTTGCGATCCAACTTTAGCGCTTAACAAGCGGTACGAAATCCCGCTGCGCCGCACCCTCATACAACTGACGTGGACGACCGATCTTACGCTCGCTGTCAGCAATCATTTCATTCCATTGCGACACCCAACCTATGGTGCGTGCCACGGCAAAGATGACTGTGAACATATTGCTGGGGATACCCAACGCGCGCAGCACAATTCCGGAATAAAAATCCACATTGGGATACAGCTTGCGCTCTATAAAGTATTCATCCCGTAATGCAATCTGCTCCAGTTCCAACGCCATTAAAAACAGAGGATCCTTCTCCAATTTTAGCTCTTTAAGCACCTCATAACACGTAGCGCGCATCACTTTTGCACGCGGATCCATGTTTTTGTATACCCGGTGGCCAAAGCCCATCAAACGGTATTTTTTGTCCTTCACACCCTTCATAAAATCAGCCACGCGCGACACATTACCGATCTCTTCCAGCATCTTCAGCACTGCCTCATTCGCACCACCGTGCGCTGGCCCCCACAGTGCTGCAATGCCAGAAGAGACGCAAGCAAATGGATTTGCTCCACTGGAACCTGCCAGCCGTACGGTCGAAGTTGAGGCGTTCTGTTCGTGATCAGCGTGCAGAATCAAAATACGCTCCAGTGCACGCACCAGCTTTTGGTTTGGCACATAGTCTTCTGCCGGAGTGGCGAACATCATGTACATGAAGTTTTCCACGTAGCTGAATTCATTCTTAGGGAACATGAATGGAAAGCCGGTGTAGTACTTGTAAGTCATCGCGGCGATGGTCGGCACCTTGGACAGCAGGCGTAACGCCGAAGTTTCACGATGTTCCGGATTATTAATGTCGAGCGAATCATGATAGAAAGCCGACAGCGCGCCCACCACCCCAACCATTACCGCCATCGGATGAGCGTCGCGGCGAAAGCCGTTAAAAAAACGGGCAAGCTGATCATGCACCATTGTGTGCTGCGTAACTCTTCCCTTGAACTCGCTTTTCTGTATCGCATTCGGTAACTCACCATGCAGCAGCAAGTAGCATACTTCTAGAAAGTCCGACTTTTCCGCCAATTGTTCGATAGGATAACCACGGTAATACAACAACCCGGCATCGCCATCAATGAAAGTGATACTGGAAGAGCAACTAGCAGTGGAAACGAAAGCCGGATCGTAAGTAAACATGCCGAGTTTACCCAATCCACGAATATCGATCACATCAGGGCCCAGAGTCCCGGAGAGTATCGGTAACTCGATACTACGACCATCATCCAGCATCAGTGTTGCAACGCGTTTTTCTTTCATTACGCCTCCTGTTTGTACATCGGTAATGTTGCAGCAGATCACGCTGCTAAAGTTCAAACTGCCTGAAGTAATTCTAGCACTGCACACCGTTCACTTTGCAGCGGCAAAGGCTGCGTGTTAGTAATCATATCCCAGAGTGCCAGATCGGGCATATCCAGCAATCTATCAAATGCAGCCTGCTGCGCCTTATTCAAACTTGCATAATGCTGCTCGATGAATCGACCCAGCACGATGTCAAGTTCCAACAGACCGCGTCGACAGCGCCAGCGCACTCGTTCCAGCTCTTTCATACTGTGCGCTTCACCATCAAAGCTTTAATTTTTCCTATGGCTGCTGTGGGATTCAACCCTTTGGGACATACATCGACACAATTCATAATAGTGTGGCATCGAAACAACCGGTACGGATCTTCCAGATTATCCAGTCGCTCACTCGTTGCCTGATCGCGACTATCGACGATAAAGCGATAGGCTTGCAGCAATCCGGCAGGACCTACAAACTTATCCGGATTCCACCAAAATGATGGGCAGGCAGTCGTGCAACAGGCGCACAGGATACATTCATACAAACCATCCAACTCGGCGCGCTGCGCCGGCGACTGTAAGCGCTCAGTTTCCGGCGGCGGATCGTTATTCACCAAATAAGGCTTGATCGAATGGTACTGCTTGAAAAACTGCGCCATATCCACGATCAGGTCACGTATCACTGGCAGGCCGGGCAATGGGCGTAATTCAATTGGTTGTTTCAAACTGGACAGCTGCGTGATGCAAGCCAAGCCATTGCGCCCATTTATATTCATTGCATCCGAGCCGCACACTCCTTCACGACAAGATTTACGCAAGCTCAGACTGTCGTCTTGCTCCCTAAGAAGAAGCAGCGCATCCAGCAACATCATATCGCCCGCTTCTATGTCCAGCTCATAATTGCGCATATAAGGCTGCTCATCGGTTTCTGGGTTATATCGGTAAATTTTGAATTTCATGGTTTATTCCTCTGCTAATCGCTTCGAGTAATCTGCCTACGCCATCTTCGCATTTACCAAACCGCCCGCCTCAAAATAATTACAAGTTCATTACCTATTTTTAAAACGCGCCCTCGTGTATAGCTACGCCGGCACGCTATATTTTTTGCTTAATTATATTGAGCGTGAGCTTGGTTCGCGACACCAACGTTACAGGATCAAGATAAGTAATGTAAGTTTGACGAATTTGATCCATTCGTTGCTGATTATTTTCCGGATTATTTTTCTCTGCGATCAATCGCGCTAAATTCTTGAGCGCCGCCAGAGTAATCAGCATAAGGGTCGTCAAACGCTGCTGCCCTTCAATCACATCGAATGTTCTGTTATCTTTCGATTGCAATACAAGGTGGCCCATATAGTGCGCGGGTTCACCGTCGGCCTGAACAACCCCCATAATATCTGCCCACAAATCTCCCCATTCATTTTCCGTCCAACTATAGTCTGGCTGAAAATGAGGTATGCGGTAACTCAAGCCACTACTGATCAACTTGCGATAAGTATTATTTTCCGTTTTAAAATCAGCTACAGACACGTTTCAATCTCCCCTGATTAATATACCCGTGCCTTAAGCGGAAATGATTCCACACTCAATGGCTTCAACCGAACCGGCTTGTAATCCAGTTTTTGCCCTTCGCTAAAATATAGTGAATGCTTCAGCCAATGATCGTCGTCACGTTCCGGGAAATCATCACGCGCGTGGCCGCCACGACTTTCTTCTCTGGCCGCAGCAGAAACCATGGTGGCTTGCGCCACTTCGATTAGATTATCAAGTTCCAATGCCTCTACACATGCCGTATTGAATACCTTACTCTGGTCATTAATCATGGTATTTTTGACACGCTCGGCCACTGTGCGAATCTTTTCCACGCCTTGAGTCAGCAGGTCAGGAAACCGAAACACACCGCAATGATTTTGCATCACGCGCCGCATCTCTGCCCCCACTTCGGCCACACTCTCACCATTTTTTTGTGATTTCAGTCTTGCAAGTCGCGCCAGTGGACGATCAGCGGCATCGTGCGGCAATGATTTTGGATGCGGGTTACGCTGCAAGTCCTCGATAATCTGCCGCGCCACCTCACGCCCGAACACCAATAGATCAAGCAATGAATTACAGCCTAGTCGGTTAGCACCATGCACCGACACGCAAGCGCATTCACCCACCGCATAAAACCCCTGCACCACTTCTTCTGGCCCTGTTTTGTAAGGGGCGACCACTTGGCCATGATAATTAGTGGGAATGCCCCCCATCATATAATGCGCAGTGGGCACCACCGGAATGGGATCCCTAGCCGGATCAACATGCGCGAATTTTAGGGAAATCTCACGGATACCGGGCAGACGCTGACGGATGACAGCATCACCGATGTGATCCACTTTCAATAAAACATGATCGCCATGTTTACCGCAACCGCGCCCTTCCTTGATCTCAGTGGCAATGGCGCGTGACACCACGTCACGGCTGGCAAGGTCTTGGGCGTTTGGCGCATAGCGCAGCATAAAGCGCTCACCATCTTTGTTGATAAGATAACCGCCCTCGCCGCGTACACCTTCCGAAATCAGCACACCCGCACCGTACACGCCAGTCGGATGAAACTGGAAAAATTCCATGTCCTCCAGCGGAATGCCAGCACGAGCTGCCATGCCCAGGCCATCGCCGGTATTAATATAAGCATTGGTGCTAGCCTGGAAAATGCGCGCCGCGCCTCCGGTAGCAAACAGCGTGGCGCGCGCCTGTAAAATCATCACTTCACTGGTTTCAATTTCCATTGCCACCACACCGAGAACATCCCCATCTTCGTCGCGGATTAAATCCAGAGCCATCCACTCCACGAAAAAAATGGTATTACTCTGCATATTTTTTTGATACAACGTATGCAACAAGGCATGGCCAGTGCGATCAGCAGCGGCACAGGCACGCTGCACGGGGGTCTTGCCATAGTCTTGCATGTGGCCGCCGAACGAACGCTGATAAATTTTGCCATTTTCCAAACGATCAAACGGCATACCGAAGTGTTCGAGTTCATACACCACTTCCGGTGCCGCGCGACACATAAATTCAATGGCATCTTGATCGCCGAGATAATCCGAACCTTTCACCGTGTCGTACATATGCCAATGCCAATTGTCCGCGCTGATATTGCCCAGCGATGCTGCAATACCGCCTTGCGCCGCAACGGTGTGCGAGCGAGTGGGAAAAACCTTGGACAATACCGCCACCTTCAAGCCCGCCTCAGACAATGCCAAAGCCGCACGCATCCCTGCGCCACCCGCCCCCACAATTACAACGTCAAATGTGCGTTTAGCCACTGCCATCACATTCCCCACAAAATTTGTACTGCCCAAATCGAATACAGCAACAGCGCCATGATCACCAGTACATATATCACAAGGCGTGTTCTTGCCGACTTGACATAATCCATAACGATGTTACGCACACCAATCCATGCATGAAAAAAAACGGCAAATAGAAACAGCAACGAGAACGAACGCATCTCCAAGTTCGAAAACAACCCTGTCCAGGTGTTGTAATCAAGTCCGATCCAAGCATTGCTTTCGAAACGGGAATGCAGTACCACATAGCCCGCAATGAAAAGGGTATAGGCCACCATCAGAACAGCGGTAACACGCTGCACCAGCCAATCCCGCAATCCATAATGCGCGCCGGTTACGATGCGATCTACCATAGCCACGCTCCTATTAGCAAGGTTAAACCTAAACTCACAAACAACACCCACTTGCTACTGGCACGTGCCTGCGCCAGTCCCACGCCAATATGCATATCAATCGCGAGATAGCGTATTCCGGCGCACAGATGGTGTAAAAATGCCCACAACAGGCTAATCAAAATTAATTTACTTAAGGGATAGCGTAGCGTAGCGGCCAATTGAGTATATGTCTCGATAGAAAACAAGCTGTACTGCAGCACCTTCAAAAACAGCGGCAAGGTTAAAAACAGTAACAATCCGCTAACACGATGCAAAATAGATACCAAGCCTGGCTTGGGCAATTTGATCAAACGCAAGTCAAGATGTATAGGGCGGTTTTTATTCATTGGCGCACACAAAGTGGAGTTATAAACCAACGTTTGTAATTTTACACATGATGAGCAATTAATTATAAATCAGAAATATAAACGCCCCATGGATACCTGAAATAAGGAGCGAGCAAGCATACCTTATTGTTAGCAATGAATTGTCGTTGTATGCCCACATACTGTCGAACCTTTCACTCTTCAAGAATGGTGGCTAGGTAGTTATGACGCTTCTGTAAAATACGGGACGCGAACTGACTGAAATCAGGACGGAACACGATCTGCTAAAAAATGGCGACCTACTTTACGAGGATAATCGCGGTAAAGTAGGGGCGAATAGAGCAATTACGACAACAATTTCCGATGACGTTGATGAATCGAGTTTCTGAGGTTTCAGAGAAATAAATTTCTCATTTTTTTATGTCACAGCAAGACTAATTTATTTAGCATTACGATGTGCTAAAAAATCTGCCTGTTGCAATTTAACCAGTGCTTGAATATCTTTCTCGACAGGATGATAAAGAGGACGGATCTTACGCACAACGATATTGTTCGCTTCTTTCACATCATCCGCACGCAAAGCAACGACGGCGGGTTTCAGAGCTTCATTAACGAATCGATTGCGGTTAGCGGCAAACTTCTCCGCCAGTGTTCGTTCAGCGGGTGTGAGGTGGTTGGCCATGTAGGCCTTCCATATTTTTTCTATCTCCGCAATATTTTCTTCGACCTGTGCCGTATTGTGACTAATCACTTCAGGCGTCGGTGTCACCAGGGTAGACGCGACTGCAAGTCGGTTTTCCAATAGTAGTACTTCAATATGCGCCACCTGTTCGAGCGGAATCGTGCGATCCTGCTGGGTAACTTTCAGACCTTGTTCGGTCTTGCTCATGCCCACAATCAATAGCGGTAGCGCACAGAGCATTCCAAACAGCAGCGCGAGCTGAACCCGTCCGAAACCATTGACAATGAGTGGGCCTCTCACAGGGTTCAATTCTTCTTCAAGGGACTCATATCCTTTGCTGACTTTTCTGCCTGCGAGAGGGTGATTGGAGAACGGCTGGAACCGGTCGAAGCCTTTCACGATGACGGTACCGCCCGTGTGCGTATAGTCTTCTTCAAAGTGTTTGAGGAATTCCATGAAACTATGGTCAACCAGTTTGGCCTTGGAGAAGTCCAGTTCTACTTTTTTTCCGGCTTTTAATTGGTTGAACGCATTTTTAAAGCCCATCAGGTTGGAGAATATGGCAGCGCCCTGAATGGTTAAATGATATTCCTCTTCTTTTTCTTTCAAGATGTAACGCGCCTTGAACATGCTGCGCAGGGGAGCGCCATTGGCAATATGGATGACAAATTTGGCCAGGATGCCTGAGGCGATTCCGATCAGGAGATCCGTCGCGATGGTTGCGGCAATGGTGATTAAAAAGACCACTAGTTGTTCACTGCCAATTTTGTAGGTTTTGTAGAACAGTGACGGGGAGGCGAGTACGTACCCCACAAATATCAACATGGCTGCCAGCGCGGCATTGGGGATCATTTCAATCACGGGGATCATCAGGAGCATGGCTACCAGCAGGAAGGAGCCATGGAAGAAATTGGCCCAGACGGTACGGCCACCAAAGCGTACATTGGCTGAGCTCCGTGCGACTTCGGATATCATCGGGAGTCCACCCAATAATCCCGAGACGACATTACCGGCTCCGACGGCAGCCAGGTCTTTGTTGAAATCCGACTGCCGCTTCCAGGGATCGAGTCCGTCCACTGCTTTGACGGTCAGCAATGATTCCAGGCTGCCCACGGCCAGAAGCATGAAGACATATTTCCAGAACACAAAAGTGGTGATGGCGGAGAAATCGGGGTTGTATCCGACTGAAGCCCAGAAGTTGCCAATATGAACAAGGGCGTGAGCGGGTTGTGTGGTGTTGAAATCCAACATGAAAGCCGCTGGAATGGCGATTAACAGCACGACCATGGGGGCCGGAATTTTTTTCAGGAAGTTAATTTTGATTTTCGGCATACCGAATAAGATGATCAAACTGATCATGCCAATGATGGCAATCGGTTGATTGGCGTGCATGACAGAGTCGGGAATGCGTTCCAAAAGTCCAATGGGATCCAGTCCTTTTAATGTGGACGGGTCAATGCCCAGCAGGATATGGATTTGTTTGGAGAAGATGATGATTCCGATGGCCGCCAGCATGCCGTGCACGGCCGAGTGCGGGATGAAATCACTGAGTGAACCGGCTTTCAAGAAGCCCAGAATGATTTGAAGCCATGAAGCAACGACAATGACACCCAGAGCCAGATGCCAGCCTTCCGGGCCGCCGCCCAGTTCGGTGACACATCCGGCACAGATGGTGATCAGGCCCGCAGCGGGGCCTTTGATGGTGAGACGTGAGCCGGCAAAGAAGCTGACAAACAGGCCTCCAATCATGGCGGTGAGGACGCCCATCGCCGGCGGAAATTCACTGGCTTTCGCGATGCCTAAACTGAGCGGTAACGCAAGCAGGAAGACCAGAAATCCCGAGATGAAATCAAATCGAAAATTTTCCTTTAATCCGGCTAACCCCTCTTTGGGAAGAGTTGATTGAATGGAACTCATGATATGTTGCTCCTAATTGTTGGGCAGAAACTTCCGGCTTGATCGTCTTAGTGTTAAGGGATTTTTTACGGCGCTTTTAACCGTACTGACTGATTGGCCAATATACAATTTATCCGGCGGTTTATTGTCTAGCATGGGGACTGCCTCTTTGCTTATAAAGACTGAAGTTACGTGACAGCATCAGGTAGCTCGCTTCCAACATCACCACCAGATTAATCAAATTTTGCTTCTTCCAAGAGAACACCGAGCTATTCGACCAATGCTGCAAAAATCTTGGTTTCTTAATTAGCATAATCAATTTTCACTCCTCTATTAATTATCATGTTCATCATGGCTTGGATTGAGAATTCCCCATTCAATTCGAATTAAGAGGATCTGCTCGGATGTGCGTGATAAGTTTTAATATGAGGCCCAAGAAAGATACGCGCATATATTCTAATCAGTGAAAGTCCCGAAATGACGTAACTTAAGGCAGCGAGGAATACCAGGCCAGCCTGATCTTCATGAATGTGAGTAAATATTAGTTCTACCCCAATAAATGTAGGAGTCATTGGAAATGCCATGAGACCTAAACAAGCTAATAGAAAAATAAAAGCCAATTTAGGATGCTCATAAGAGTGGCCTTGAAACTGATCTAAAGTGATTTTGTGTTCGTGAGATTTAAGTTCATTCAGACAAGCGTAGCCTAAGACCCCTGAAATAATTACGCCGCTTAAATACAGAATAATCTCATTGGTTTTTATATCGCCATTTAGCGAAATAGCAAGCGGTCTATATAGATGCATGACGATTACCAAGACCCAACTTAGCAAAGCATTTTTTCTTTCTGCAAATGATTTGAGTAGCATAAGCAAACCGATAAATGCAAAAAACTCAGGTAAGTATGTATATGCTTCTTTTGGTATTAACTCTTCATTGAACAAGCAGATCAGACCTGTAAGATAGGTCACAATAAAGAAAATAAAAACTTCTTTTCCTGAGAAAAAATTTAATTTTCTGCCACACCACTTTAATGGATTCCATAAGAAACGATATACGAAGCTATCCAGATTGAATTCTTTAAGACATAACAAATAAATTGAGTACTCTATTTTTTTAAGAACTGAATTTCTATCAACATAATGACGTGGAATAAAATTATAGAATTGCTCGCGAATCATATAGCTTACGACCGAGGGCGAAACCAATAATTGATAGGTTCTTAAAAAAGCATTTCCGGCAAAATGTATTAAAGCAAGGGCGTGAAAACCTAAAGCAATTTCAATAAAAATCAGTCCAATTTGTGCAATCGAGGAATAGGCTATTTGCGTTTTAACCGATGATTGAACTCGTGCAATTCCTGTCGCGATAATACTCGTCGATAAACCTAAAAATATGACCGTTATTACTATGGAAGTAAGGTGTTCCCACAAAGGAAATGTTCTTAATAACAAAAATGCACCTAGATGAACCGAGAGCGATCCATAAAAAATTGCACTGGATGGAGTGGGACCTTCCATTGCTCTTGGAACCCAGGAAGAGAAAGGAAGTTGGCCTGATTTTACTGCGGCAGCAAGTAATATCATTAGCGAAATAAGAACTCCAAGGAGAGGATGGTTTTGGAGATGCTCGCTAATAAATTGTTTATCGGTTAATTCTGAAAAATTAATATTTTTACGCCATAAATAATGATTCATCCACATGACAATGAGTAAGCTCATATCGGCAATACGAAATACCGTAAAGACCTTGAGTGCATTTTTTATAGGCAAATACCGATCTCTATAAAATCCAATCAATAAAAACGAAGAAAAACCAAGTATCTCCCAGCCTACAAACAGGGTCTCAAAATTTCCTGAAAATATTATTATGTTGTAGCCAATATAAAAGAAAAGAATGATGTTAAAAAATCGCTTGTAACCACTTTCTCGATGAAGATACCAACGGCAATATTGTGTCACCAGAAATGTGAGGGCCGAACCAACAAATAGGTAAACAGCACTGATTTTATCAAAATAGAAAGAAACTAAGAATTGGTATTCTTTTGTTTTAAAAAGAATAATTTCACTTCTCTCAAGCGTTGGATGATTATAGAGTAGCCATATAACCAGGAATACCCAAGCAATAATTAAATGCAAACCCACGGTAAAAAGAACAGTCCGTGAGACAGCATTTTCCATTTTATCTGGGATAAACAGACTAAAAACAAACCCCACAAATGGTATAAGTATAAAAAATTGAAGCAGTGATGTAAGCAACAAAGTCATATTAAAACCTTAATTCATTAGGTAGACTGGCAAATTCTCTTTAGTGGCTTCAACGATATGAAGTGATTCTGCTGCTTTAACTGACTCAATTAAAGTAATGGCGTCTGAAATAGAACCAAGAGTTCGTGTTAATGGACGGTAAAGAGAGAAACTCCCGTCTTTAAATAAGAAAATTTCGCGCGTCTCTGGATTTACTGCAACTAGTCGAACCCACTCATTCAAATAAAATTCATAATTTGCGGGTAGCTGATTAATTGCTCCTAATACAATCTCAGGAAAGTGTTCAACAATAACCAGCAGACGGATAGGATCATGAACTTCAATCATCTGGCTTGGGAGACCTGATCTTAAGTCGCCATCACTGCCATTAGCCACGCCAATCAGTCCCATAACATTATGGGGAAGTTTAGTTCCTGCACCTAATTTGTAATTGTCAACCCGCGAGAAAAAGTATTCGAGACTGATACCTCCCATAACCGGTGCAATAGGTTTCATAACATTAGATAGATATTTTCCTTCAGGATCTATTCTGTAATCGTAAGAACTCATCGACGACCGTCTGTCTAAATAGATGTCCTTTGATAAAGTTCGCCTGCCGACAAAACAACTTGCGTTGGTTGAATGATTAAGTTCTTGTCGAGGTTCGAATAATGAAACCGATCTCTTAAGAATTTCTCTATGGATTTTTTTGGCGCTCAGATTAGTATCAATTGACACTAATCTTCTTGATCTTTCTTTTGAATTTAAATCCAAAGCCTTGACAAAAACGGGGGTGTTTTTTTTATGGTTTGCCGAATTCACAGCAGAAAGTAAATTCTCATCAAAATAAGTAATCTCGTCGCGAGTAGTATCATGAAGGGCGCCCAGGAATTGCGTTTCTATGGGAATCACCAGCCCTCTCGAACTCAACAATGCTCTAACTTCAGGGTGATTAGCCATCACGCAAAACACTCTTGCGTTAACCGAACCAGGCCTACCTCCACAAGCTCCACAGTCATAAGCACAATAATGAGGATTATTAATACTGGTGGCACCATGTCCAACAACATAGACAATTGATGCGAAGTCTTTAACGAGCCCAATACTGGTTAAAATTGTTTCTACTCTTTGAGCCATCTCCTCAATTGTAAATCCCACCTGTAAGTCGTTTTCTCTGTGGTTCGTATTTTTGTTCTCAATCGTAAGGTTCGAAAGCTTATCCATATGGGCAATTGGCGAAGCCATGGCGGGCATCGAGGAAGGGCTGAAAATATTCAGAGCCAGTTTAAATCCTGACAATAATCCTAGTGTCTGAGTAACCAGCCACCCTCGAAAAAGAGAATGGGATACTTTAGAAAAATGTGCTTCTTTCTTCCTCTTTTTTTTGGTTTCTGTTTCCTTAATTAAATATTTTGGTGTAACGGGTGCAGGACAACATTTTGTATAGAATTTTCCATGCTCAGGCTGAAAATAGAATTCAACGCCAAAGAATCCAGGGGTAGCAAAGGTTTCACATTCGGCGTCAATTCTTTCAAGGTAACGACGGAAGGAAAGCTCCCTATCATCGATACATGTAAACACTTGAAAACTTTTGTGGAAGGGTACTGTTTCATCCTTCTTTTTTTGTAATTGAATAGCGGCAAGCACTGGGTCATAGTAAGACCATTCAAAAGCTTCTTGCCAAATTGAAAGGACTTCATCCAATTCTGTATTGGGAACATCACCAAAAAGCTCTACAGGTCTGTTTTTTAAATTGCTGCCCATTGGCAACCAATCTTCTTCAAATTGGAAATCAAGTGCATCAATCTCTAATAAGAGTTCAAAAACAATTAAGTCATGAAGTGATATTTTTTTTGGGTTCAACAGAGATTGCGGTTGATCTTCAACAGTGGACACCATACCCGACCAACCTTGATGTGCAAATTGCTGATCATATAAATACTGCTTGTAAAGCGATTTGTCACCAACCAGAATTTTCAGTAAATCTTCAATTTTACAATTGCCCTTGAGAAGGAGTTCTTTAGCTCTTTTTCTTTTAAAGAAACTTGTAAAACTGTTTTCTTCTATTTCTCTCATTGAAGAAAGAAAGCCTTCATGCCCAACGGGGAAACCCCATATTGAAATTCCCTGATCAAGGTAACTACAAAGAATTCTGAAAAGAAGTGGATGTACAAATAAATCCAGGTCTATGCGATATTGCTCTTTCCAATTTAATCGCAGCAAACCGATTCTTGATGAAATAGAAGTGTCATATTTCTTGCCAAGCGCATTTTTCATCCATTCATTTACATGCTCTGAACCCTTTTTTTCAGCAATAATTCTTTTTAGAATGTCTTCGCGGATACGTGTCGATATATAGAGCGATCTATAATCTTCTAACTGCAGGGAAACAAAATAACCAAATATTTTGGATGCATGACGAATGCCATCGTAAAACTTAAGATGCTGAAATGCATGTAACGTATTGTGATGAATAAAATCTTTTAGTGGGGCCTGACTGGGCAAGTAGTGCTTCAATTCATGAAGTACTTCTTGTTCATTAAAAATAGAATTATTTGAATTCATTTTTATAAGCTCTATGTAGTGTTCTTTTTCTTTAAACCGAATGTGGCAATTAAAAAATTTTTTATATAACGTAACGCACTACTACTAAATATTTAGTAAATTATTCTTAATGTTCAAAATGGTATACGTAATGTATGTTTAGGGGAAAATCTTGTCAAACTGAAGCTTGATATATGCCGATCATCAAAATTTGATGATCTTTATTCATTTATACGTTACTGACTTATTTTTCTTTATTTTTAAATATGATAATAACCAATACGGTACATAAAAAAATAGTGATTCGCCTTGCTGAAATTCGTGATGTTTTAGTTATCACTGAATTTAATCAAGCGATGGCTTTCGAAACAGAAAGAAAAAAATTAATACCGAAAGTAGCATCAAAAGGTGTCAAAAATATTTTAAAAAACTCTAATCTCGGATTTTATGTGATTGCTGAACGTGGCAAGGAAGTCATTGGATCACTAATGGTAACCACGGAATGGAGCGATTGGCGAAATGGCATGTTTTGGTGGATTCAAAGCGTCTACATCAAGCCAAATGAGCGTCGAAAAGGGATTTATACCCAGCTATATAATTTTGTTAAAGAGTCTGCGAATAATAACCCCAGTATTTGCGGGTTTCGTCTTTATGTGGAAAATGAAAATATTCTTGCCCAAAACACATATGAAGCTCTTGGCATGATAGAAACGAGTTACCGGATATACGAAGAACTGAAACCAGAAACTCGCAAGTAGATCGTGTATTCAGAAAATTTCGTACTCGTTTCATCGGTGAGCCCAGTCCTGTGTACTTCTTTTTGGAAGCTTCAATCTTGCCCTCACCCGCTGCAGAGATGTCTTTAAACAATTTTTTCTTGCGTTATTCAGTGCCAAAGCGGCATTATTGCCACTTTAACTCAGTTATAGTTCAAATTATGTACCCTATGTTTTGAACTACTCCTTCCGCTCATCCAACTACTGCCACCCTCCACCCAATGACTTATAAAGATCCACCATTGCGTCAATTTGTTTTTGTTTCGTTTCAATTAAATCTTTTTTGGCATCCAAGGTATCCCTTTGTGCCAATAGCACATCCAGATAGTCCACACGGGCAGATTTGAATAGCTGGTTAGCGACCTCAATTGATTGGGCGAGCGCTTCCACTTGGCTTGTCTTAAGCTGATAGTTTTTGTCGAGGTTATCGATATTTGAAATTTGATTCGCTACTTCAGTATAAGCTTTAATAATGCTTTGCTCATACTCATAAGCCGCCTGAATCTGCTTGGCATTGGCGTTTTTATATTCCGCTATGATGGCATTTTTATTAATCAGTGGCGCGACTAATTCTCCGGCAATACTGGCCGCCAATGACTCTGGAGTATTGATGAGGTATTTAAGTGCAAAAGCCTCATACCCTATTCCAGTGTTTATACTAAAGGAGGGATAGAAATTTGCCCTAGCCACCTTTATGTTTAATGCCGCTGCCGATAGCTCAAGTTCCGCTTGCCTAATATCAGGCCTGTTTTGTAGCAATTGTGACGGAATACCTGTCTTAAGCACCTTGGGTTTAAGCTCCATAAAACCACTGGAAGCACGCTGGATAAGCTGCGGCGTTCTCCCTAACAAGAAATTTATCCGGTTTTCAACAACAGTAATATTTTGATTTAATTCGTATACTTTGCTTTTGTTTTTTGCCACTTCTGCTTCATAACGTCTGACAGCAAGTGCAGTTGTTCTTGCATATAGCTGTAGTTGCTTGACCATATCCAAACCATTTTGCTGGATACTAATATTTTGCTCTAAATTATTAAGCTGGTTGTCCAAGGCAAGCAGTTCATAGTACGAATGGGCAACTTCAGCAACCAGGTTAGTCACCAAAAAATTTTTGCCTTCTTTTGATGCCATATACTCGAGAACAGCGACCTGTTTCGCATTTCTCAACTTTTTCCATACGTCTATCTCCCAGGTTGAAAATAACCCAAAGTGATAATCGCCCAGGTATGTAGGGAAGGCTCGGCCATGGGCTATTGGCAGATTCTCTTCAATAGCGCCATTGCGCGTAAACTGGCCCTTTTTGTCCCCGCCTGCACCAGCACCAATATTTACAAATGGCAAATATTGGCCTCTACGCGCTTGAATTTCATTCTGTGCAACACTGATGCGCTGCATCATGATGTTAATTTCTTTATTGTTAACAACAGCTATATCTATCAAACTTAATAAATTAGGATCATCGAAAAAATCTTTCCATTTAATACTCGCCGTATTGGTCTGGTCCGAAACACCCGCTTTATAACCAGCAGGAAGACGCGTGTCTTCTTTTTTGATTATTACCTCAGGAGTACTACAGGCCTGCAACATCAGACCCAACACGCCTAAGGTCATAAACTGAAATGTTTTAGTTTTCGTTGTCATTTGGGCCGTAGTGATAAGTTTCGGTTAAAGGATCAAGGTCTTCATGTTGAATTAATTTTTTGCCTTCTATCATTTTGGCAAAAATATAATAAAGCCCTGGAATAATGATGACGCCAAACACGGTACCGAAAAGCATCCCACCCAGCGCTGAGGTACCAATTGTTCTGTTGCCAACTGCGCCCGCCCCGGTAGCCATCGCTAAGGGCACCAGCCCGGCTATAAAGGCAAATGAAGTCATCAAAATCGGGCGAAAACGCTCTTTCGCACCCGCAATCGCCGCTTCTAAAACAGTCATGCCTTGGGTTTGCTTCTGGGTGGCAAATTCGACAATCAATACTGCGTTTTTGCCGAGCAAGCCAATTAACATCACCATTCCCAGTTGGGAATAGACATCATTGGCAAGTCCTAACCCTTTTAACAATAAGAAAGCACCGAAAATACCGGGGGGTAGAGAACAAAGCACGACCAAGGGCAAAACAAAGCTTTCGTATTGTGCGGCTAGCACCAGGTAGACAAACAGGATAACGACCGCGAAGATCAGCAGTGCTTCATTGCCCCGGAGGGCTTCGTCAAAGGTCAAACCTTCCCAGGCAACTTCAAAACCGTGCGGCAAAGTGGCTTTCGCAACCTCTTCTATTGCCTTGATGGCCGCGCCAGTGGTATAACCGCTTGCGGGCTCGGCACGGATCGCTGCCGAGTTATAGAGGTTATAACGTGTGATCTCATTGGGGCCCTGCTTTTTCACCATAGTCATAAAGGCGGAGTACGGCACCATTTCGCCTTTATCGTTTTTCACAAAGTATCTCAACACATCTTCAGGGGAACGCCGGAATTCTGGCAAGGCCTGGGCATAGACTTTAAAAAAGTTATTGAAGCGGATAAAGCCCTGCTCATAGGTGCTACCGATCATGATATCCAGGTGACTCATGGCTTTTTCGATGGAAACTCCTTTTTGCATGGCCAGTTTATTGTCGATGACCAGTTCGTATTGCGGATAATTGGCCGCATAAAAGGTAAACAAGCCGGTCAGCTCCTTACGTTTACGCATCGCATCCATGAACGTTTGGTTGATTTTATCGAACTCGAAGTAATCCGTGTCTAATGTCTTGTCTAATACGCGAAACGCCAAACCCGATGCCGCACCGTATCCTGGCACTGCCGGAGGTTGAAAAAACTCGATGATCGCGCCCAGGTCATGGGATTTTTCTTCCAACTCGTGGATAACATCCTTAACCGAATGTTTACGTTCCGACCAATCTTTCAGGTTGATAATAACGGTCCCTGCATTCGACCCGCGGCCTTCGGTGAGTATTTCGTAACCGGCTAAGGAAGAAATCGATTTCACGCCTTCGATTTTTGCAGCTATCAGCTCCAATTGCCGTGCCACTCTGTTGGTCACTTCGATGGTTGAGCCAGGCGGTGTTTGGATAATCGCATAAATCATGCCTTGGTCTTCGCCGGGAATAAATCCGGTGGGCAAAGTTTTATCGAGCGCAAAAATGCCGAAGCCAAACCCGGCCAATACCAAAAACGTGACCATACGCCGAGTGACAATGACATTCAGCAATTTGACGTAGCGCCCGGTGATCTTTTCGAAAATAGAGTTAAAGCCATTGAGGAAAAGACTGATCGGGGTTTTCCTTTTCGGCTGGCCATGGGTGTTTTTAAGTAGCATGGCACACAGTACCGGGGTGAGCGATAAAGCCACAACTGCAGAAATAGTGATCGACGACGCCATAGCGATAGCGAATTGTCTATAAAACACCCCGACCGGTCCGGGCATGAACGCGATAGGGATGAACACTGACACCATGACCAGCGTAATCGCTACAATGGCGCCACCGATTTCCCCCAATACTTTACGGGAGGCTACATAAGGGCTGCAATTTTCAGCTGCCATTTTTGCATGCACAGCCTCCACCACCACAATGGCATCATCGACCACAATACCGATAGCCAAGACTAAGGCAAACAAGGTGATGAGGTTGATGGAAAGCCCGAACGCAGACATAACGGCGAATGCCCCGACCAGCGAAACCGGTACCGCGAGGACGGGGATCAAGGTAGAACGCCAGTCGCCAAGGAAAATAAAGACCACCAAGGAGACCAGAATGAAGGCTTCCACCAAGGTGTGCAGCACTTGTTCGATGGATGCATCAACGAAACGCGACACATCGTAATTAATTTCGTATTCCATGCCCTCCGGGAAGGATTTTTTCAATTCTTCCAGTTTTGTCTTCACATTTTCTATGACCACTTGTGCATTAGTGCCGTAGTTTTGCTTAAGCACGATGGACGCCGAAGGGTACCCGTCTTTATCAGAGAAAATATTATAAAACTCGCTGTTTAGATTGACCGTGGCAACGTCTTTTATGCGCAGGATCTCGCCTGTCGGGGTAGACCGAATAATAATGTCCTCATATTCTTCCGGCTTGGTTAAACGTCCTTTATAAACGAGTACATACTCTTTCGACTGGGCGGACATGCCTGTGCTTTGGCCCAGTCGACCAGGACGTCCGATAATGCTTTGATTTGCGAGTGCCTCCATCACCTCTTCTGACGAGATGCTATAGGCCCGCATCCGTTCCGGATTCAGCCAAACTCGCATCGCGTATTGACGTGCACCCAAAATAGTCGCTTGGGCAATGCCAGTAATGCGCTGAATTTCCGGAATAACATTGACATAGGCATAATTAAATAGAAGCTTCTGATCGGCGTTTTTATCTTTGCTGAAGATGTTGACATACATGAGCATGCTGGGCTGGACGAAGTTCACGATCACGCCTTCCAACTGCACCAGTGTGGGCAGTCTACTCATCATCTGATCCACGCGCGTCTTCACATTAACCATCGCGATATTGGGATCGACGCCCAAATTGAAATACACTTGAATGCTCGCTTCGCCAGCGCTGGTTGCATCCGAAGTGATGTATCTCATGCCAGGCACGCCATTGATAGCGCGTTCTAACATAATCAGGGACGATTTCACCAGTACATCGGCGCTGGAACCGGGAAACGATATCGAAACCGTGACTCGCGGTGGCGCGATATCTGGAAACTGGGAAACGGGCAATGTTTTCATTGCCAAAATCCCCATAAACAGGAACATCAGTGATAACACGATCGCCATCACAGGTCTTTTGAGGAAAATTTTAAACATGATTTAATCTTCGCTAAAAGGTTACTCGGTAAACATCTTCATCAAACCTGAGCGAACCTTTTGGGGTGGTCTTAAATCGATCGTCACCTTCTCGCCGGGGCGTACTTTGCGTATACCCTCGAGCAAAATCCTGTCACCGTCATTCAGACCATCTTTAACAATAAACATTTGTGGCAATTCGGCCTCTATATGGATCAGCCTTTGCTCTACTTTTTCTTCTTTGTTGATAACGTAGACATAGGTTTTATCCATGATTTCGAACGTCGCTTTTTGGGGGATGAGCATGGCGTTTGGGTAAGGCTTGGCCATTAGAATTGTTCCTGTCTCACCATGCCTGAGAGTTTTGTCCGGGTTAGCGAACAAGGCACGGAATTGGATATTACCGGAGGTATTATTAAAATCACCTACAATTGCTTCAATGACACCCTTTTGATTGAAAATCTCGCCATCTGCCATTCTTAGCTGTACTTCTTCACCGATTTTGTCTTTTTTTTGCGTCTTAAAATTTAGGTATTGGGCTTCTGGGACATTGAAATAGACCCATAATTGGCTGACGTCAGACAGTGTCGTCAACACCGCACCTTCATCGAGAAGGCTGCCGACCCTGACAGCTAAATGATCCATAATCCCTTCAAAAGGGGCTTTGATATCGGTGAAACCCAAGCGGGTTTCCGCCATTTTCACTTCCGCCTTGGCCTTGTCTAATTTTGCTTTTGCCAAAGCTAATTCATTGGCCGATACGATATTCTTATCAGCCAAGCCTTTGGTATTAAGGTATTCGATGTTCATATTCTGCGCTTCGGCTTGCGCTTTAAGAAGTTCTGCCTGATAGATATTGGGCATGATCTTGAACATAGGCTGTCCCTTTTTTATCAATTGCCCTTCATCCACAAAAATATCCTGTAAGTAGCCCTTTTCCAAAGAGCGTACATCAATATGCCTAATGGCCTGAATCTGACAGACATAGTCTTTCATGACGAAAGTGTCTTCACGGAACGGTGTAGTTGCCGCATATTTTGGCATCTCTTCATGTGTCCCAGTTTCTGCCTTAAGATGACATCCACTCAATAATAGGGTGGCGATTAAGCCTAGAGCTACGGATGATTTAGTGATCATTTTTTATGGCCTTTACATTACAAGTGAGCAAAGTATTTCGTTAAGGGAATTTGTCTTTGACGATGGATTACAAGCCCTATTTCACAACACCCATGTTAAGCATGGTGGCAATCTCATCGAAACCTATATTGTTTTTTTCAACCGCCAATATAGGGTTTACCAAAGTCGTTATGGCATACCAGTTTGATGTGTCATTTACAAACCTGAATGCCACCAGATAAAGTTTTTTAATTTTTCTTTCCTTCTATTCAGCCACTTCATCGATGCACCCAAAATTGGGTCGCGCAACTTACCCAGCTGCGCGTACCGGTACAGAGACAATGAATTTTTAGAGGTGCCCCTAAGCTCAATGCACTGGTAATGTAAATTATGAGTGTGGCATTAGACAAACGATTTTAATTGGACTTTAGTATCGATATATCCGATACTAATCTTATGGATATAGATCAAATTAGAACTTTTTTGGGTGTGGTCGCCAATAACAGCTTTATTGAAGCTGCCAATAGACTGCATGTTACTCAATCAACTGTCAGCGCACGCATACAAAGACTGGAAGCCTATCTTGGCGTTACCCTATTTGTGCGTAATCGCTCCGGTGTAACATTAACACTCCCAGGACAACGTTTTTTTCGTCATGCGAAATCTTTTTTATTAACACTGGAACAAGCGCGGCATGATATTAAGTTGCCCAGTCGCTTCCGCGCCAGTATTACTGTAGGAGCCCGGATTGCCCTGTGGGAAGAATTGCTGCCCCGGTGGGTTGGCGCATTGCGTATTCTAGCGCCGGATATTTCTATTCGTAGCGAAATTGGCTTTGAGGAAGATTTAATTCGCGGGCTTATCGAAGGCAGAATGGATGTGAGCATGATGTACACACCACAACAAAGCCCTGGCCTTCAGATTGAGTATTTATTTGATGAAACAATGGTGTTGGTGACCACTGACCCGGATAAGCCTTGGCCAAATGAAGATTATATCTATGTAGACTGGGGGCCGACATTTTACGAATTGCATAATAGCTATTACCCCGATATGGAACATCCCCCCCAGGTTGTAAATATCGGCTGGCTCGGATTACAGCTAATCGTCAACAATGGCGGATCATGTTTTCTACCTATACGCATAGCTGAACCTTTAATTCAGACTAAAAAATTGTTTCTTGTACCTGGCAGTACGCAGATTAAATTACCCGCTTACATGATATTTCCTAGAAATAGTGATTCCATTGTTTTACAGCAGGTGCTGGAAAGCTTGCGTTCATTTATGCGCGCAAGGTGTTTTAATTAGGCTGTGTTCGTAAATCATGTTGGTAGCTCATCTGGTGAGCCACTCCGACGTGCATACTGTATGTCACGGTGCATGTGCACCGGTTCATGCAGGAGGCAGAAATGAATTACCCCGCGGCAAGCCGCGGGGTATCAGAACAGCGCCAGTTGACGATCCTCATGTATCTTTGTGTATACCTTACCTTGACCACTTACATACTTCATAATCATCTCTTCGTTACCATGCTTCCCAACGCTACTTGCAAAATATCCGCTTGTCCAAAACTCTCCACCCCACAATTGCTTCTTGACCTCTGGACATCTACGAAATATCTCTCGTCCCGTTATACTCTTAATTACTCTGACCACCTCTGACACTGACTTGGTGGGTACACTTTGCACCAAAAAATGAACATGCTCTTCATCCGCACCTATCTCTAAAAATTTGATCTCATACCTCTTCTCTATCTCAATACATACGTCTCTTAACCCATCCTCTACCTTTTTACTGAATACCATCCGACGATACTTCGCTGGACACACTATGTGGTACAGCAATACCGTTACATTATGCTTCTTAATGAATGTATTCACTCATCCATCCAGTTTAAGTCAAAGTCGCGGCAAGCCGCGAGGAATCATACCCAAGAGATTGAACGGATTGCGCAACTATAAATAACCGACTTCATTCTTACGGTAGCTTATTTATACTGACTTGTTCCTACCACCGGAATCCGGAAAATGTAGTAATGCCGTGCCCGCGGCAATCCATGGCATCCACATTCTTTAAAATTTGCCCTTTCCAGTAATTAGAAAATCTACTTCAGGATGAGATTGGATAGGAACCCAAACCCCTCCGAAATAACGTATTACTTTTTATGTTTCTTCATCCATTCACTGGCCCGTCGCTGGGCTTCGGCAATTTCTGCTGGCGTCATGAACGATTCCACAATTCCCAGCCCGCTTCCTATATCTTCATCATCACCCATGCCAGCGATGTTATTGACCCATTCACCAGCAACTTTAAACCACTTACCCCCTGCACCAGCAATATTGAACCACTTATGCGCTTCAATATAGTCCCGGGGAACGCCCAAGCCCATGTCGTACATAACTCCCAGATTATTTTGGGCCTCCACATCGCCCTGCTCTGCTGCCTTGTTCCACCAAAATATAGCTTGCTGGGTATCCTGAGGAACGCCTATGCCATTGTCATACATGAATCCGAGTTTAAATTGCGCATGTACGACTCCCTGCTCTGCTGCCTTACCATACCAAGACACAGCCTGCTCATCGTCCTGCACAACGCCGTTGCCCTCTTCGTACATAACGCCCAGTTTGTATTGGGCCTGCGCAATACCCTGCTCTGCTGCCTTGCCATACCAAGACACAGCCTGCTTGTAGTCCTGCGTAACGCCTTGGCCTTTTTCATACATAAGACCTAGCGTGTATTGCGCCAATGCATCTCCTTTCTCTACCGCCTTGTTATACCAGTGCAAAGCCTGCTCGTAGTCTTGTGTAACGCCCTGACCTTTGTAATACATAACTCCTAAATTGAATTGAGCCTCCGCGAAACCCTGATCTGCGACCTTACGATACCAATGCATAGCCAGTTGATAGTCCTTTTTAACCCCTTGACCATCGGCATACATGCCTGCCAGATAAAACTGCGCTTCCACATGCCCATGCTCCGCAGCTTTTTTTAAGGATTCAGCAGCTTTTGTGTAGTCCTTACGGTCGACAAACTTCATCCCATCCTCAAAGTTTTTTGCAACATCTTGAGATGTCAGTGCTGCCATGAAACCGTCCTTCCCATTGATAACCACATAATTTTTCTCCTTGAATTCAATTTAAAGCAAAATGAACAATTACAGTATATTGTAGCTCACCTTCCTTCCCGAAAATTATTCCATAATATTAAACGATTGCGCTAATTGCAGGGTATTACGAACATTGACGTAATGTAAGGAGCAAATGTAACAAGCCATAGAACCACTCAACTACCAGCCTCACATTACTGGATGTTAGGTCGCAGCATGAAGTACTATTCGAGGTCAGTAGTGTCCGGTTAATTAACAAATTTAAGAGCCAAGACTGAGTATTGGCGCGGTTTGCAGAGCAATTTATTTTGGTGCCGATTTGAAATCAGTTTACCGATATTCCGGTTCGAGTAACTTCCAGAGATTAAACCCTCTAGAGATGAACGATGAACTTGGGCAAGACGCTGTTCGCGCAACTCATGGAGTTTGTGTCGTGGACCAGCTTTGCGCGGATCGTAGATCGCTATGGCGGCGATTCCAGAGTGCGCAGCTTGAGTTGCCCCGAGCAATTTCGCGCCATGGCCTTCGCGCAATTGACTTATCGCGAGAGTCTGCGCGATATCGAAACTGTTTGCTGGCGAATCGAACGAAGCTGTACAGCATGGGCTTTCGTTCGCCGATCAGACGGTCGACACTGGCCGATGCCAACGAAGGGCGCGACTGGCGCATCTGGGCGGACTTGGCCGCCTTGCTCATCCGGCATGCGCGCAAGCTGTACTGCAACGACAGCTTCGGTATCGACTTGGACAATACCGTCTACGCCTTGGATGCCACAACCATCGACCTGTGTCTGCCGCTGTTTCCATGGGCACCATTCCGCTCCACCAAGGCGGCGATCAAGCTGCATACCCTGCTGGATCTGTGCGGCAACATTCCAGCTTTCATCCATATCTCGGATGGCAAGATGGGCGATGTCAACGTGCTGGATATATTGCCTATCGAAGCCGGTGCGTTCTATGTGATGGATCGGGGTTATCTGGATTTCAGTCGGTTGTTCGCTTTGCACCAGGCAGGCGCGCTCTTCGTGACCCGAGCCAAGCGCGGCATGGATGCGCGCAGGGTGTATTCGATACCAACCGACCGGAACACCGGCGTCATCTGCGATCAGCGCATCGCGATGAACGGTTTCTACATCTTGCAGGATTATCCCGAGCAGTTGCGACGCATCCGTTTCAAAGACCCGGAGTCCGGCAAGACATGGGTGTTCCTGACCAACAACACCGTTGACCATTGCCGCGCTGTACAAGAGCCGTTGGCAAGTCGAGCTGTTCTTCAAGTGGATCAAGCAGCATCTGCGCATCAAGCGTTTCATCGGCAACAGCGAGAATGCGGTGAAGACGCAAATCTGGTGCGCTGTCGCTACTTACGTGCTGATTGCCATTGTCAAAAAGGAGCTTAAACTTGATGCCTCTCTCTATTCTTTGCTACCGATTTTATCGGTGTCTGTTTTTGAGAAAACCCAGCTATCCCAAGCCTTCGCAGGCAGTGGGCAGCTCCCAAATCAGACGGGTTTTTATAACCAACTAAATTTGTTCGACTTTTAACCGGACACTACTGATTTGAGGTAGAGGTGCGCTACACCAAGCTAGCATTACCTGTTGCACTTCGAACTTAAATCCACCATAGATAAAGTAGTTGGAATAAATATACAAACCAGCAGCGCACCTACCCCCTCCAGCAGCCAACATAGTGATATTAGACAAATTGTCAAGAATATTGATGCGCTGCCCGCCATGCCGGTCATTGCGCAAAAACTGCTGGCGCTACAGATCAATAGTGACGAAAACGAACGGAAAATGTTAATGCTGATCGAGCAAGACCCGCAGATCTCAGCAAAAATTATCGGACTATCCAATTCAGCAATGCTTGGCTCCACACGAAAACCAACGTCAGTAAAAGAAGCTGCGATCTTGCTGGGCATGAACCGAGTTAAATCGATTGCAACTGGCATCGCCATCATGTCCTTGTCGACCAAAGTATCCACGGGTAAATTTAAGGCACAGGATCTTTGGTTGCATAGCTTTGGTATTGCGTTTGCCATGCTCGGCATCGCCCGTGCTATGCCCGCAAAAATCCGCCCTAAGGATGATCAAGTTTTTTTGGCTGGCATACTGCTATCTTGCGCTCGCTTTCCTGGATCCAAAACGGAGCGATGACCTGCATGCCCTCTTGTCAGCAAAATCTGATCGTCCTGATCTGAGTATAGAACGGGAAATGCTGGAAATATGCCACGACGAATTAGGTGCGGAGCTAGCGCGCCACTGGAGTCTGCCGGATGAGATTATTGCCGTGCTACGCTACCACCATACATCGGATGTAGCCGAAGCGGCAGCGGGACAACCAATAGTGTACATGATCAGCCTGGCAGAAAAATTACTGGCTTCCTTTGGTATTAATGAACATGTCGATACCCACATCAGCGACGAGGATTGGGAAGTTTTGGGCATCGATCCAAGTAAGGCAGAGGAAATCAGTGTACAAGTAGCTGAACAAGCGGAACAGGCGGAACAGGCGGAACAGGCGGAACAGGCGGCGGCAGTATATTGATGATCAAATAGCTTCCAATACATTCCACTAATCAGTGTTCAATTGTTTCCATTTGTTATGCATACAACGAATGAGGCGGTACGCCGACATGCATGGCATGCTAGCACTGCTAATTGTGGCCACTATTAAGTACAGCTGGATATTCCGTGTACTTCAAATACCCAGTGCAGCCACTGGTACATCAGCTGACTAATCAAACGCTGGAAATGTAGAAGATACGATGTAATTTCAATTTAGAACAAGAATTTGAACGAACAATATCTTTACCAAGTGCTCAATGTGCATATTACCAAACACTACCCTTAAGTTTTTCAATTTCTCTTCGATCGCGTTTGGTCGGCCTTCCTCTAAGAAAAGTGGGCATCGGCTGTGCTTTTAACTCATCAGATAAATCTTTCCTGCGCCGGAGACTTTCTTCCGTCTCTCTGTAAAGCATCTGTGCTTGGGGAGCTGGCCCTCGATTACTGGAAAGCGCTAATACTTCTACTAAGAATTGATATGGTCCAATGCGGATAGAAAGCATATCGCCTACTGCTACCGATTTTGCAGGCTTAACACGCACACCATTGCATAAAACCTTGCCGCACTCTAAAGCATCTACAGATAAAGATCGTGTTTTGAAGAAGCGTGCAGCCCATAGCCATTTGTCTATGCGAAATTTGACGCTATCATTTTTCTCGTCAAGGGTATTCATAAATTATTAGGTTGTGAAGGATAGAAAACCAAGACAGCGTTCCAAGCAAGTAATTTAGTTGTTAACCCAACCCGTCCATTAAATTTATTTCTTTGAATCATGCCAAAACCGATACAGGTTAGATTAATTTATTAGAGGATTTCTTATTGGGATCATTAAAAACTTCATAATGCACTTTGGTTCCGCTCTTGATTTTTTGACTGCGATTAATTACAGACAACCTGTTATCAATATAATTAATTGATTGTGTAGCATTTTTGTTCTTGCCTCAAAACCTCATGACCAAAAAACTGAAAAAATAGTTATTTAATAGGAACTATAACATAGCACAATAATCCGGCACAAAAATTCACCAAGGCCCGGATTCCTGAACAGAAAAAATTGACAATTTCCCTATTCTCCCTACAATTCGCTTCTCAGATTTATCTTTTGGGTTGTTAGCTCAGTTGGTAGAGCATCGGACTCTTAATCCGTTGGTCGAGCGTTCGAGTCGCTCACAACCCACCAATAAAATCAATTTATTACCATAATACACACTCTTTATAATTTAACTTAGTAGACCTATAGTAGACTTATTGAGTAAATCACCTGAGGCTACTCGTTTTGTGAAATTTTTAAATAGTTGATTCATAATCCTTTAGTCCGTGGTTAAAGTCCTTGACGCCCCCCAATATTTCAATAGGTTAGCGCAGTAGTGGAGCGTGCGTTTCTCTGCGATTATTTCAAAGACTTTCGGCACATTATTTCCAGTTCTCAACTGCCACGATTTTCCTTCAGCGCCACACCCCCGCTTTCCACTGTGTCGGCCACCTACTAGAGCATTGTCCATCTCGATCAAATCTTGCAGGCGATAGAGGCTATCGCGATGCTTCATAGGTATGCGTATCTTGCGCAGCATCCGGCTGGCGGTGATCCACGAAATGCCGATTTGTTTGGAAAGCCGCAGAGCAGAAATACCACCTATATCTGATGCAGCTAGGGAAGCGCTGATTAATTCAAAATTTCACACATAACTAATTGATTCTTAAATGTGGCGAATTCTGAAACGCGAGTTAATCAGCGCTTCCTTAAATAATCTTTTTCCTCAAGGAACATGTCGTTTTTATATGCAGTTAAGCAATCAAAAGTTCTTTTGGTATAACGTTCTTCTCAATTTCCTTGCCAGCAGCTGCAATCGCTTTTTTGACATCGTAGCTAGCTTGTAGACTCATCCAAAAATCCGGCGTCGTTCCAAAAAATCTGGCCAAACGAAGAGCAGTATCTGCAGTAACGCTTCGCTGTTCATTTAAAATTGTAGTAACCCGGTTTGTGGGTACATCCAGCGCCTTGGCGAAGGCATTAGCCGAAAGATTGAGTTCGAATAATTCATCTTTAAGGATTTCGCCGGGGTGAATCGCCCGCATTTTGTTACTCATGTTCTGTCTCCTTTAATGGTAATCAACGATTTCCACATTATAAGCGTCCGCATCTTTCCACTCGAAGCATAAGCGCCATTGTTGATTGACGCGTATGCTGTACTGTCCAGCTCGGTCTCCGACTAATGATTCAAAGCGGTTGCCAGGCAATCCCATCAAATCATGAATGGTTTTGGCATTGTCCAAAATCTCGAGTCTGTTTTCTGCCTGCATTGCGAAGGCTTCAAATTTCCTTACGCGCTTGCCTTGGTAGAGGGCTTCCGTATTCTTGCAGCGAAAGGATTTAATCATAAATAAATGTATAGAATTTTATGCTATACGTCAAGCGTAATGATATTTTGGCCAGTGCGTTTTTTCGTAGGTAAAATAACAATTTCGGCAGAGGGCTCGAGGCCAATACATTTGAGTAAATAGCTGGTAATTTTTTGCATCGGATCTCTCAATCGTTCTACGTTTTTAATGATGTATCCAGCAGTGACATCATTATTCATTTTATGATTTAAAAGACGCTTCAATGAATAGGTTGAAATATCTTGGCTTTCAGCAATAGCAATGAAGGTGCGGCGCAAATCATGGATCGTAAAGGTAACGCTGGACTCTTGAATTACTTTTGCCATTTGTTTGCGCTGTTCTGTGATGTGTCCAATCCCTCCTGATCCCGAAAAAACATACTCATTTACCACACTGGCTTTTCTTTGCTGAAAAAGATTAAAGAGAAAATCGGATAATGGCAAAGTGTGATCCAAGTAGTTTTTTGTATCAGTCACTTTTAATATCTTGTTTTGTAAGTCGACATTAGCCCAAGTTAGGCAAGCAGCCTCTTCTTTTCTAAGTCCAGTGAAAAGCACAAGAAGCAGATAATCTCTGATCGTTTCACGGTTTTTGCCAAGTGAATCATTTTTAATGTTCATTACGGCCTTGAACCAAGGGGCAAGTTCATGCTGCTTGATAACCGATTGACAGCGCTCTACCTGATACCAGGCGCGAGTTTGGGTAAGGCGCTTGACCGGATTTTCTGCAATCAAGGTTTGTCCTTTACTGTCTTCATACTGACCAGACGCGAAATTAAACAACGCGCGCAGAAAGCGCATGGATAGATTTGCCTGAGCTTCGCTTTTGATACCAAGTTGAGTATGGCGCTTTGCAACCATGTTCTTAGTGATTTCAGCTATAGGTTTCTTGTTCCAATCTGCAAGATATGTTCCGACGATTCGCTTGTAATCGTAAATCGTACGGGATTTAAGCGCTTTGCGCGCATCGAGGAAATCAGTAAACGCTTGCTCTAAAGTTACGCCGCGAACTTTTTTTCCTTCGTGGCATCGTTAGGGTTAACACCTCTGGACATCATGATCAACATTTCTCTAGCTTCTGCTCTGGCTTGTTCAGCAGTGAACACGCCATGCTTACCGATAGTCACTCTAACGACTTTGCCTTTCACCTTGGTTTCTGCAATGTAAACTTTGCTGGTCAGTCCTACCCGAAGGCCGAAGCCTTTAAGCTCACTATCACGGTAGAAGACCTGCCCCTTTTCAGCGAGCGATGTAGAATCAACAAAGGTCTTTGTTAATTTTTGAGCCATGTTGAACCTCCTCTATTAATCTAATATTAGAGACTACTTTTAAAATTAATAGACCTGTAGCAGACCGGAAACTCAAAGAAATGTCAAAAAAGCAAGGAGAATTTCAAAGAATTACGAATTCAATAAAATAAATAATATGTATTATAAACAATGTTTTTAAAACAATATAAAACACTATGGATGAACTTAGTAGACTATCATGTAATTGTTTTATTACCACTCTTAATCCGTTGGTCGTGTGTTCGAGTCACACACAACCCACCAATAAAATTAAATAATTGCATCACTGTAAGTCTTTTAAATCTTAGTGACTTTAGCTAACCGTAACCAATGGTCACTCAATCTAGTCGAGCAGCCACAACCGCCAAGTGACTTGGCACAAGGTGTGCATGCCGTTCTACCATTGCCCCTATTTCCCATCCGCCAAGCTATTGGGAAGCTCGCTTTGCGCCGCGCAAAGTGAATCGCACAATGGAACTACTCATGGAGCTTAACGTTTTTATGTCTCGGTCACTACATGCGGCATTACCCTTGTAAGAATATGTTTAAAAATTTAACAATTAAATCGCGCTTGATTTTTTTCTTTTGTTTCATGACAGCCATACTACCAGGAACCGAGTTGGTTGCCCTATTCGGAATGAGCAACACAAAAAACAGTCTGACAACTGTTTATAACGACCGCATTTTTGCCCCCCAACAGCTGATGGACATTGAATCGTTAATATTGAAAAACCGCCTCGCCATAACGATTAGCCTGGTAAAGGGGGCACGGGCTTGGGGCTTTCCATCACTCGGGCGATTGTCGAGAAGATGGGCGGCATGATCGGTTTCAGTTCAGAACCCAATGTGCTGACCACTTTCTTTATCGAATTTCCGATAGAGGCAAAGATAGCCGACTTCTCTTCTGACAAGACTGAAGAAAAAAGCAAGCGGATCCTCATTTGTGAGGACGATCGCCTCATCGCCGCGTTGCTACACTTTATGTTGGAACAGGATGGCTTCGTGGCCGATGTTGCCTACGATACCGTACAGGCAAAACACATGCTGGCACAGAGTCATTATGCGGCCATGACGCTTGACCTGTCGCTGCCTGGCCAGGACGGCATCGCGTTTATCCGTGAACTGCGCATGGAGGAGAAAACCGCTAAATTACCGATCGTAGTGGTTTCGGCCCGAGCGATTGCGGGCAGCCTGAAATTGAACGGCGAGGCGTACAGTGTCATTGACTGGATCCCCAAGCCGATTGACAAAGAGCAGATGGTGTTGGCGATAAGGCGCGCAGTGGGGCGATTTTCCGGCATCCGTCCTCGGGTACTGCATGTCGAAGACGATCCTGATATCTTTAACGTGATGCATGGCCTCGTAGGCGATATGGCGGATCTCGATCATGCAGGCATGCTTGCCGAGGCGAAGCACCTGCTTAAGCAGTGCCGTTACGACCTGGTAATCCTCGACCTCACCTTGCCCGATGGTTCGGGTCAGGAGCTTTTATCCCTATTAAATGGCGCAACGCCACCGATCCCGGTGATGGTATTTTCAGCCCGTGAAATTGAGCGAGAAGAAATCCGGAACGTGGCTTCCTTGATGGTGAAATCACGCACCAGCGATGCACAACTGCTGGCAACCATAAAACAATTGATCGGGATTGAATAGCATGGTGAAATCAGAAAAACATCCGGTCATAGTGGCGAATACCAACAATATATTGACGAAGCATCCAACTACCACAGTACACATGGATAACGTATCTGCACCGATAGAAAAAGAAGCGACAGGTTTTGTGATTCGGAGTAGTCGATGCCATCCCCAAGCCTTTCGATCCGATGACTCTCGCAAGCAGGACGCAGAAGATATGGGAGCGTTATCATGACTAATCCAAACGTGCTGCAAGCAAAGTTAGAACGCCTATGCGATGTTTACGCCGCACAATTGCCTGAAAAACTCAAACATATCGAACAGGTTTGGGAGCAATTGCCCCAGAATAATTGGGATAAGGAGGGCTTTCAAACCTTGCATCGTATGGTGCATAGCTTGACCGGGTCAGGAAAAACCTTCGGGTTTGCCTTACTCAGTGATGTGGCACGCAATCTGGAAGAGCATCTAAAGCAGGTTGCTCAAACAGAAACAGTATTGAGTGAAGATCAACGTCAGCATATACAGAAATTGATGTGTGAGCTACGTCAAGTCGCTATTTACCGAGAGGCTTTGTTTAATGACCAGGCTCGTTCGACCGCAGTCGCGCCACCCCACCACGATGCTCTCAGTCCTCGTCGCATTTTCGTAGTGGAGGATGAGCTTGAACAGGCAGAAGAACTGAAAATTCAACTCGGCTATTTTGGCTATGAAGTCACGGTATTCAATACGCTGACGGATTTCCGGGTTGCCATGCAGCGAACTTTTGACGTGATAATACTGATGGACATATCTTTCCCCGATCATAGCTTGGGTGGAATTGAGGCCATTAAAGAAATTCAGGCAGGGCGGGATATTCCTCTTCCTGTGATTTTTATCACGGTACACGATGAATTTGTGGTACGACTTGAAGCGGCACGCGCTGGCAACATTGCCTATTTAAGCAAACCAATCAATATCAATATCCTAATCGACAAACTTGATAACTTGACCTCGACTGCGTCAGCTGCGCCATATCGGGTCTTGATTATTGATGATTCGGAATCACTTACTGCCTATTACGCTACGGTACTGGAGCAGGCCGGAATGATAGTGAAAGTAATCAACAACCCGGTTGACGCAATGATTCAGCTGCTTGAGTTTACTCCCGATCTGATTCTGCTCGATCTTTATATGCCGGAATGCAGTGGCTTGGAATTGGCCAAGGTAATTCGGCAGCTTGATTCCTTTGTCAGCATTCCTATCATATTTCTTTCGGTCGAGATTGATCTCGACAAGCAATTGGTCGCCATGAGCTTGGGCGGTGACGATTTTCTTGCCAAGCCAATACTACCGCAACATCTGATTTCTTCCATTACCAGTCGAATCCAACGCTCCCTCGTTCTACGTTCTTTCATAGTGCGCGACAGCCTGACCGGATTGCTCAACCACACCGCCATTAAGAATGAGTTAAACCATGAAATTATTAGATCAAAACGACAGGAAACACCCATGGCCTTTGCGATGATTGACATTGACCACTTCAAGCAAGTAAACGATATTTATGGCCACTCGGTCGGAGATCGAGTAATTAAAAGCCTCTCACGTCTGCTCAAGCAACGCCTACGCAGAACTGACATGGTCGGGCGCTATGGTGGCGAAGAGTTCGCAGTAATCCTGGTCAATGCCGATAGAGCGGTGGCACTACAAGTGCTGGATATTATCCGCAAGGACTTCTCCCAGTTACGTTATCTAGCGGATGGAAAAGAATTTACCGTTACGTTTAGTTGTGGGATCGCTGATATATCTCAGTTTCGCAATGCCACCCAACTAGCTAGAGCGGCAGATAGGGCTCTTTATAAAGCCAAGCATGCCGGGCGTAATCAGGTTGTAGTGGCAGATGCTCCTGTAACTGGCATGGTGCTTCTGAAATAACATTAACGAATAAGAACAATCCCAACCGACAACAGTTGAGATGTGAGTATGCGTGATGGGATGGCAACCCACGTCCCACCACATTAAAATTCGGCCATTAAATAGTTGAGTTTTTAGTAATCTTGCATGCCCTAGTTGCATGGAAAAAATAGATGCCAGAACCCTCAAATACGAAGCACTACATGAACGCCGCAGGCAAGTCATTCGACTGCATCAGCGTGGGGTAGCTCTGCGCAAATAGTTCAGATTTCAGAGTTGAATGACCTCGCTGTGCTCACATTAAGGAAGATCATTCGAGTGAGCTTTAATTTAACCGGACACTACTAGCTCAATAGTAGTTTGAAAATTAGTGGGTTGAGCGGGGTCGATTTGCCTTCATTCCCGCTACCGAGGCTAATAAGCACTGGAATCCCTGCCGGCGCATCTATTGAATCAGTTTGAACAATATATCGAACAGGGTATGAAAAGATAAAATACGCTCTCGCCCTTTTCGGTTCTTTGTTGACTATAGTAACTATGCTGCCAATAGGAACCGGCTGTGTTGAAAGTATTTCAAGCTCCCTAAGTCGAAGCGAACTCAAATCAATGAATGACAGCTTACGCGATCTAAGATCATCAGTTACACCGAGAGCATAGAGTTTTCGGGCGATCTCAAATTTTTGACCGCTCTGCAAGTCACTATCGCCCGACGTGTCAAACCTTGTAGACGGATTCGAACCGGGGCATACTGCGAATCATTAATCGGAATATATGCGGGAATGTTGGCCGATAATGAATTGAGCGAAGCAGGAGTACGCTTTCTAAACCTTTGCATAAAAACAAAATAAATTTATTAAACCTGCGTGAAATCCAAAAGATATGTGGGATAACTATTATCATGAACAAAAATTTATTTTTTATAAAAATTGACTAATATTTTATGAATTTATTTGACTCAGACGAAGTAAAAAGACGCGTGGATAAAGTTTGGGAGCGGGTTTTTTTAAATTGTAATTCCGTATTAAGACAATCAAAAATTTACGGTTTTTATTGCTGCCAAGAAGTACCTCATCCCAATATGCATGCGCTGATAGTTCATTTGAACATTTTTTCTGCTGTAATGAATATTTTGGTCACGCAAGGAATGGAAACCGGCGTGGATTACGACCAAACAAGATTAATTTTAAATGCCAAAGAGCAATTAACAAAAATGGAACGTGTGGCCGCCGCAATCACTGCAAATAATAAAAAAGACTATCAAATGGCCATCCAGGATATGGAAAAGAAAACCTCATTGAAGCTTGCACCGTCATTAATCACAGAAAAATTGCTACGGCTTGAATCAAAAAAGCGGTACTCTATTGATAGACCAGATTAAATATTAAGCTGAGTGGAGTGGACACGTGCTTTACTCAAATAAATAGCAGGGACGACCCTGCCTTTTAAATCATAAATTGAGGACGACCTTATTTTTTCGGGAGGAATTATGGCTTGGGTCATTCTCACCATCGCTGGACTTTTTGAAGTAGGCTGGGCTATCGGTCTCAAATACACAAATGGCTTTACCAAGCTATGGCCGACCGTAGGAACGGTAGCAGCCATGCTCATCAGCTTGACACTTCTTGGTATCGCTATGAAAGATTTGCCAGTTGGAACAGCCTATGCGGTCTGGACCGGAGTTGGAGCTGTCGGAACCGTCATCTTGGGAATTTTTTTGTTCGGCGACTCTGCCGCAGTAGGCCGGTTGATTTGCGTTGGATTGATTCTCGCTGGCATCATCGGTTTAAAAATTCTTTCCCCTTCCTAAGTTCGAATTAGCGGATAAACGATGTTTCAAGGGCGATATTCTCAATATCACACCACGAATTGGAATAAATTAATGGTTATTGGGAAAATATGAAACTAAAAAAACCGCTCTGATCCTGAAGGAGAGAGCGGCGAAGGGAGGCTTAAATTGATTTCTAAGTTGACTTTAACCTCTTAACATTACATAAATATGACAAGCAATATTTAGATACTGAGATCCAATTAACATTGAGATAGAATCATTTTAATTGTTAGATTTACTTTGGTATGCAAGGCAGCTGACATATAGAGGGTTGTATTTATACTAGGCGCGGCTACCTGAACAAGAGTATGTTGCTAGGCATGCCCGAAGCGAGCTACGCAGATTCCATGAACAAGTTTTCTGAACACATCCACAATACGCACATAAACTGGCCGATACGTATAGCGTATCTATTGAACGCTTCAACAAACCGCATATTCGTAAAGCAGACTTGATTGCCCATGAGCACAGGAATTTTCAGCGCTCACGGCCGAGACAAATCCCTAACGATAAACCTTTCCTATCTGCCAATTCGAAAACATTTTCTCCGCTGCCTCGCGCTGTTCTGGAGTTAAGGTGATTGAATCACGTAAGTTTTTTGCGTTTACATTACCGCCATATTCGACAGCCAGATTGGACCACACATAGGACAGCAGCTCGTCCTTCTGCACCCCGCTACCCAGGTAGTAAGCCAGAGCAAGGTTGTACTGTGCATCGGTATTTCCGTGTGCAGCCGCTTTCTGCCATAAGTCAGCAGCCTTGACGACATCCTTTGGCACACCTTCGCCAAAATAGTACATTGACCCGAGATTTAACTGTGCGTCTGGGTATCCCTGCATCACGGCCTTCCGCCACAGTTCAAGTGCTTTGGCAACATTCCTCGGCACAACTTCACCTTTGTTGTATATCACCCCCAGGGCGAACTGTGCATGGGCAAACCCCCGCTCTGCCGCATTCTGCCACCATTCAAAAGCCTTAGCGGGATCCTTCGGTATACCTTTGTTGTCGCGATACAACCAACCGAGGCTTAACTGCGCGTCGGCATTCCCCTGCGCCGATGCCTTCTGCAGCCAATCTACAGCCTTGACATAATCCTTGGGCACACCGTCGCCGTTGACATACAGCAGCCCAAGACCAGCTTGTGCTTTGACATGGCCCTGTACTGCAGCTTTCTCATACCACTCTGCGGCCTTGCGTGTATCCTTGGCCAAGATTTTATTATCTCCTCCGGTATCGTACATCCACGCTAGATCATACTGTGCGTTTGCATCACCCGATTCCGCATACACTCTCAATTGCGCAAGATTCTCTTCTGCCTCCTGATTTATTGATTGTGACATTGACTGACCATACGCACTCACCGCAACAGTAAGCAACAATGTAAAGAGCACTTTTCCTGTAATGCGCATATAAATATGTACCAATGACATTTTTAGACCTCATTCAAATTCATCATATCCGCCAACTGGCGAAGCGTTAATGGAAAAACGATTATCAAACGAATAACTATAGTTTTACGTTGAAAACGTAAACGCACATTATCCACCCGCATCTCTAGAGTATTTCACGCCTGAACTTAACTCTCGCACATAGCATAGAGTTAACCAGCGATGTGATTTTCGGGTAGCTCGGATGGAATATAAGTTAGATAGTTAATTCAACGTTGTCATCATTTACCAATCAATTCTTTTACCGGCTCAATATCTGTCCCGGTTTCCAGTTTGCAGACAGTCGTTCTGCTTCGGCGCGCTGGACAGAGTTCAAATTAGTTAAGCCGCGTAATTTTTTCGCATTGTCATTACCATGTGCAACAGCTAGATTATGCCATGCATAAGCCAACACCCCATCCTTTGCCACGCCCTTACCATTCTGGTACATCCATCCAAGACTGGTCTGCGCTTGGGCAAGACCCTGCGCTGCCGCTTTTTGATACCATTCCACAGCCTTGGTGGCATCTTTCTCTACGCCTTCGCCTGTGAGATAAATCGACCCGAGTTCAAACTGGGCCTTGGGGTACCCTTGGGCTGCTGCTTTCTGATACCACTCTGCGGCCTTGATAGGGTCTTTAGCGACGCTAGTCACAGTTTCCCCACTGCCATACATTGCTCCGAGTTCAAACTGAGCCTTGGGGTATCCTTGAGCTGCTGCTTTTTGATACCACTCCACGGCCTTATCGCCATCTACAGTTACACCGATGCCGTTGGCATATAGCCATCCTAGGCGGGTCTGAGCACTGACGTCTCCGGCCTCCGCTTGCTTTTGCACTTGCTCCAAACTATTTGTTGCGGTCGACACTTCTCCTGCTAAAACATAGCCATTTAATGTTAAAAGCAAAGTCACAAACTGTACAATTATTCTCATATTGGCCCCATCATTATTACGTTATAGAAAATGCTGCCGCATGCACTACCTTCCCAACTTGGTTTGAGTAAGTTACTTCAATATAGTTCGCAGGCAATAATTGTCAAGACCTAATTTACATGCCTGTAGCAAGCAAAGAAATGTTCAAGTATGAAATAAAAAGCAAGTTTTATTTTAAGATAAACAATCTAAATTCACGCTGACAATTATTAAGTGGTCAATGCAAATGGTGTAGCACAGATGCACTAAAAAACTTGGCATTTCATCAACTGAATAGCGCGCGCAGTTTTCCAACATCAGGTTGGTGAATCACTCCCTTTTCGGTAATCAGCGCTGTAACCAATTCCGCAGGTGTAATATCAAACGAAGGATTGCGTATCTGCACGCCTTGCGCAGCCCAGTGAAAACCTCGGAAACCTTTTACCTCGTCTACATGACGTTCTTCAATGGGAATATCCACACCACTTTCGATAGACATGTCGATCGTGGAAAGCGGACAGGCCACATAGAAAGGAATGTGGTGGCGCTGTGCCAGCACGGCGACCATATAGGTGCCAATCTTGTTAGCGACATCCCCATTCGCGGCTACGCGATCCGTGCCGACCACTACAGCATCCACTTCGCCACGACTCATCATGAAACCAGCCATATTATCAGTGATGAGGGCCACCGGAATTTTTTCCTGAACCATCTCCCATGCGGTCAGGCGTGCACCTTGCAGGAAGGGACGTGTTTCGTCAGCAATCACGGAAATTTTTTTTCCTGCTTCCACGGCGGACCGAATGACGCCCAACGCAGTGCCATGGCCAGCGGTAGCCAGCGCTCCGGCATTGCAATGGGTCAATACGCGTGCGCCGTCCCGCAACAACTCGGCGCCGTGCGACCCCAGAGCACGATTGATACGAATGTCTTCGGCAAAAATCTCATGCGCCTCGGCCAACAGGCGCATAGCTATTTGCCTGTTGGATTCATTCGATACGCTTTGCCATACCTGTTTCATACGGGCTAACGCCCAAAACAAGTTAACCGCCGTCGGCCTGCTTTGAGCCAGCGTATTAAAACCTTCATTCATACCACGCTGGAAAGATTCGTCAGTAAGAGCCAACAAACGCAATGCCTCCAGCGCCACGCCGTAGGCTGCTGCCACGCCGATGGCTGGAGCGCCACGCACCACCATGCTACGGATGCCTTCGGCCACAGAAGCGGCAGAATCATATTGCACGTACATAAACGTCGCAGGCAAAATGCGCTGATCTATCATTTCCAGCACACCATCCGACCAACGCAGAGTTTCAACTTTCATCATGACGCCTCAAAAACGATAGCTCAGGCGTTCAGTCACCCTCAAATTCACATAGTGCAAAAACACTGTAGCCTTGTTTTTCCAAGCGTTTACGTCCGCCAACATCCGGTAGATCAATGACAAAACAGCACTCAACAATTTTGCCGCCAATCTTCTCGATCAGTCTGGTTGCCGCCTCCGCCGTACCACCGGTAGCAATTAGATCATCCACAAGCAATACCCTTTCACCTGAAGTAATCGCATCGGTATGAACTTCGATACGGTCAGTACCATATTCCAGTTCGTAGTCATGCCCTATCGTTTCTGCAGGCAACTTGCCTTGTTTACGAATCGGCACAAAACCTTTACCCAAAGCATAAGCCAGTGGCGCTCCTACGATAAAACCTCGCGCTTCAATACCCATCACCTTATCGATTTCCATATCAGCATAGCGACGTACCAACTCATTTATAGTGATCTTGAAACCTATCGAATCCTTAAGAAGGGAAGTGATATCACGAAACATGATATTCGGCTTGGGGTAGTGCGGAATGGTACGAATAAGAGATTTGATAGGCATAGGTCTTCAGGTTATTAGGTGCATTTTTTGTAATCGACAAATTTTTCTTGCACGTCGTGCATTTGTTGCGGCGTAAGAATGTGCGGTTCACCTGCCTGCAAAGCGCGCCAGTACAATTCGCACAAAAATTCGACCTCAATGGTTACTGTCAACGCATCGGTTAAATCAGAGCCCAACGCAATCATGCCGTGGTTAGCCAGCAAGCAAGCTTTTCGACCTTCAAGCGCGGACAATACATAGTCTGAAAGCGCCTGTTCGCCAAACAACGCATAGGGTGTGCAGCGGATTGTATTGCCGCCCGCCGCGGCAATCATGTAATGCACGGCTGGAACATCCTTGCGCAAACAGGCCAATGTCGTGGCAAACGCTGAATGAGTGTGGATGACAGCGCCCACGTCAGGACGATTGGCTAGAATGTCACGATGGAAGCGCCACTCGCTGGTGGGCTTGCCACCGCACAGAACATTGCCATTCAAATCCATACGTACCATGTCGGCGGGAGTCATTTTCGCCACCGACATCGCAGACGGCGTAATTAATATGCCATCACCACAACGCACGGCAGCATTGCCGGAAGTACCGCGATTCAAACCTTGATCGAGCAAACGCTGGGACACATCCAGTAACTCCAGGCGCAGGCCATCTTCACCGGATGGCATCATGACTTAACTTTCAACACCCGGCCCGCAATAGCATCCAGCTTTTCAATCATGGCTGGATCGCGCATTTCCGGTGCAGTAATGAGTGCGAATTCCAAGGCCGAACGACAACTACAGACATCGGCCAGAGTATCAGTGCGCACTTTCGGAACGATGTGCTTTACCAGCGTTTTCGCCTTGTCGGCATTTTCGCCAAGCATCTTGATGATCTGCCCCACCGTTACATGCTCATGGTCGGGATGCCAACAATCATAGTCAGTGACCATCGCCACGGTGGCGTAACACAGCTCTGCCTCACGGGCGAGCTTGGCTTCTGGCATGTTGGTCATGCCAATGACATCACACCCCCAGGTACGATAAAGATTTGATTCAGCCAGACTGGAAAACTGCGGCCCTTCCATAACCAGATAGGTCCCGCCACGAACGATTGGGATATTTGCCTCTCTCGCGGCCATCTCAATATGATCACCCAGTCTTTTGCAAACAGGGTAAGCCATGGAGACATGCGCCACCAATCCCGTGCCAAAAAAAGACTTATTACGCGCAAAAGTACGATCGATAAATTGATCAATAATCACGAACGTGCCCGGCGGCAAGTCCTCGCGCAAAGAACCAACGGCACTAACTGAAATGACATCAGTCACCCCTGCCCGCTTCAGCACGTCGATATTGGCGTGAAAATTAATTTCAGTCGGCGGAATTCTGTGTCCGCGACCATGACGGGGCAAAAACACAACATTGTGACCGTCCAATTCACCAAACAATAATTCACTGGATGGCTCTCCAAACGGCGAAGCGACCTTTTCCCAGCGCTTATTGGTCAACCCGGCAATGTCATAAATCCCGCTGCCGCCGATTATGCCGATTCTTTCTGGTACATGAATCATACTTGTCCGTAATTGTTTTATGTTTACAAGCGGATTGAAACAGGAAGTATAGTTTTATTCAAGACAATGAATGCTAGCCCACGCTATTGCCTTTAACAAACGTTGGTATGATACCCATCCATTACCTACTTGAACTCAGCAAGCGCAGCTTGGGCTAATGTAGGTTGGCGCTGAACTTGCGAAGCCCAACACGAAATCAAGGGGGGGCAGTCTTGACACAACGTCAGGCCGAATGCGTGATGTCAAGACTTCCCCTTGATGCTCTGACTCCTTGATGTTCCTGCCAATCGACAGCCGATTTCTGTAGCCAATGGAGGTAGCAGTGATAATCCTCCTCGGCAAAGAAACACGGCTTGCGATTAATTCCGCGCTGCACGACGTGCTGCGGTATATTAGCTAGCTTAATGCGTGGGCGACGCTGCCTGCTGGCTCAAATTAAATGCGATACGGCCCCCTTAGACCGGCATCCCTTTTTCTTTGGATTACAATGGGGGACTCAATCTTCTTGGAGCCGTGATGAATTCTCATATTTACATTCTGACCGATGGGGTCAATACTAAAATTGGGATCACCACCGACCTCGCCAAGAGAATGGCTTCCTACAATACACATAACGCCACGATCCAACTCGTCGAAAAATATCCCTGTGCTGAGGATGAAGCCAAACGGGTCGAAACCGCGATCAAAAGCATCTTTAAAGGTCAGCTCACCGGCAAAGGGAAAGAATGGTTTAGTGTCAGCCCTGATGTGGTGGATCGGTATGTGTCTAATCTCTTAGAAAAGCCACTCTCAGAATTGCTCTTGCCGTCTTTCCACGGAGCTCAGCTGACCGCAGTCGCTGACGATCTCAAAGAAGACATTCTGAAGCAGATTCAAGCGAGAAATATCAAATCCGTTCAACTGAAACAGCAGTTCGCCGAACTCTTTGCGACAAAGTTTTCCCTGGGGATTGTTGAACACAAACTGCCTGAGAATGTGGTCGTTAAAGATAACTTGTCGATCGACATTCATCACTGTATTTCCCCCAGTGAATCTCGTATTGTTAAAGAGGCTGTGACTAATAACCATATTCGAATGCCGTGTGAGGATCATGTTTGGAGATTTTTCAACTTAGTTAAATTGGCGAGTGGATATTACATCGCAGTGTGCACGGCTAAAGTCTCCATGCCCTATATCGAGCGTCTTCAAAAAGAAGACGCTGAAACGGAAGTGGCTGAGTTTGCGTATGCCCTTGGCCTATATGCGACCTTTCATCACGAATGGTCTTGGCATTTCCCGAATAAAACAGGACTGATTCTTTATCAGCCGAAAACACCTTTTCACCTGACTCTTAAACGCTGGGATCAATCCTTCAGGAAATGGATCATTGAAAGACGGGAAGTCTTGAAAAATGAGCCGTTCCAGGATCGTGACATGTTGGCTAAAACCATTGAAGATATCGCGCACGACAACAGCTTCCCCCTCGATATTCAATCCTATCCGGAACTGTGTCAAAAATACTTTTCCCCCTTCTTGGGCTTTGCAACCTATGATGAATATCCGCACTGGCAAAAAGAAGCTCATATTTTTCTACTGGAAAAATGGAAAGCCTCCATGGGTCAGGAAAATAAAGGGGGCAAGTCTTGACACAACGTTAGGCCGGATGCGTGATGTCAAGGCTTGGTCCCTTTATTAATGTTATAAATCCCGCTGCCGCCGATTATGCCGATTCTTTCTGGTACATAGATCATGGTTGTCCGTAATCATTTTAAATTTACAAGCAGATTGAAACAGGAAGTACAGTTTTATTCAAGACAATGAATGCTTGCCCACGCTATTGCCTTTAACAAACGTTGGTATGATACCCATCCATTACCTACTTGAACTCTGAACTCAATATGAAACTTGCGATTGCACAAATCAATTGCATGCTGGGTGACTTGGCTGGCAATTCTGCCAAGATCCTTGCTTATGCAGAACAAGCCAAGCAACAGGGAGCCACTTTGCTACTTACGCCTGAGTTAAGCTTATGCGGTTATCCTCCAGAAGACCTACTGTTACGAAGCGGGTTTTACTGTACCTGCGATGCGGCATTGTATGAGCTTGCACAACAAATTTGGGGACTCACCGTGGTAGTGGGGCATCCACATGAGGCAGACGGCAAACGCTACAACGCTGCCTCGGTATTGCGTGACGGCCAGATCATCGCCACCTATCACAAGCATGAGTTACCGAACTACAGTGTGTTCGACGAAAGACGCTATTTCACGCCCGGTAAACCGCCCTGCATATTTGAAATTCAGGGCGTCAAATTTGCACTTAATATTTGTGCTGACATCTGGGAGGATCATACAGCGCAACGTGCGTACGAAGCAGGCGCGCAGGTATTGTTGGTGCTGAACGCCTCACCGTATCACATCGACAAACAACCATTGCGCTATAAAATCATTCGTGATCGTATCGGTGAAACCGGCCTGGCGGTAATATATGCCAACATGGTGGGCGGGCAGGATGAGTTGGTGTTCGATGGCGCTTCGTTTGCGATGGATGCACACGGCGCGCTAACGCATCAATTCGTTTCTTTTGAAGAAACGCTTGGGCTGATTGAAATCCAAGACGGCAAATTAATGATTGGCGAAAGGATCCCTGCCCACAAGCATGAGGACAGCATCTATCGCGCGCTGTGCCTGGGAGTACAGGACTATATCGGCAAGAACCGCTTTTCAGGTGTGTTATTGGGTTTATCCGGAGGTATCGATTCGGCGCTGACCTTGGCGGTAGCGGTAGACGCACTGGGTGCAGACAAGGTGCATGCGGTAATGATGCCATCGCCTTATACCGCGCAAATCAGCCTGGATGATGCGCGCGAAATGGCCGTCATGCTGGGCGTGCGCTACGATGAGTTGGACATCAAGCCGATGTTTGACGCTTATCTCACTACATTAGATGGTATGTTCAAAGGGCTAACACCGGACACCACCGAAGAAAATTTACAGGCTCGCATACGTGGCAATTTGTTGATGGCCCTGTCCAACAAGTTCGGCTCTTTGGTGCTGACGACTGGCAACAAATCGGAAATGACCGTCGGCTATTGCACTCTATATGGCGATATGGCGGGCGGTTTCGCAGTGCTTAAAGACGTCAGCAAAACCTGGGTATATCGTCTGGCTAACTACCGTAATAGTTTGAGCCGGGTGATCCCGGAGCGCATCATCACGCGGCCGCCCAGCGCGGAATTAAAGCCCAATCAGACTGACCAAGATAGCTTGCCACCTTACGATGTGCTTGATGGCATAATGTTATGTTATGTGGAGCAGAATTTAACCATCGCTGAGATCGTGGCACACGGCTATACCGAGGCGGATGTATACCGGGTGGTAAATATGATCCGCGTCAACGAATACAAACGCCGTCAAGCTCCCGTTGGCGTGCGCATTACCGACCGTGGCTTTGGCAAGGACTGGCGCTATCCGATCACCGTGCGTTATCAGGACGGCTTTTAAATAAGCTATACTTAACAACATCTACACATTCGAGAACATCCATGAAAAAAATCGAAGCGATCATTAAACCCTTCAAACTCGATGAAGTACGTGAAGCACTTTCAGAACTGGGTGTCAGCGGATTAACTGTGACCGATGTGAAAGGATTCGGACGACAAAAAGGACATACCGAGCTGTATCGCGGTGCAGAATATGTAGTGGATTTTTTACCCAAGATCAAAATTGAAGTAGTGATTGTTGCTACTTTGCTGGACGCTGCCGTGAACGCCATCATTAAGGCAGCGCATACTGGCAAGATTGGTGACGGTAAGATTTTTGTTACTTCGGTGGAACAAATCATTCGAATCCGCACAGGTGAGACTGACGAATCAGCAATTTAAGATTTTACTCATTAAGCTTTGCGAATACATTTAAAACGTCAAATCGACAGCCACTGCGCACCTGAACGATCACCTTATAATTCTGCCGTACCCGTTCCCCTTAAGTTCAAGGACGAAGCGCAATTATATAACCACGACTGATTCTCTATAAAAAGTGTAACTACCTTTGGCCTGAGTACGGTAGCCCGTTAAATAGTTTGAGATTTCTTGAACTTTACAAGTAAATAGAGGACATGCACTCTTCCGAATAGTCAAGAAATCCAGTAAAGTGCTTTCCCGCCATAACCAAATAAGAGCAAAACTAATGAGTACAAAAGGGCAACAATTACAAGACCCGTTCCTGAATGCACTACGCAAGGAGCATGTGCAAGTCGCCATTTATCTGGTAAATGGTATCAAGTTACAAGGTCAGGTCGAATCATTTGATCAATATGTAGTACTGCTGAAAAACACAATCACGCAAATGGTTTACAAACACGCCATTTCCACCATTGTTCCTGCACGTGCCATCACTATTCCATTAGACACTGACTAATGCACAAAAGCACTGCGGTAATTAACACGGCAGTATTAGTTAGCTTGGATTTTGGTGTACCGGATTATGCAGAAAGCTTGGAAGAATTGCGCCTGCTGGCAGAAAGTGCAGGCGTGCATTGCATCGCATTAATAGAAGGACGGCGGCATCGTCCTGATGCGTCATTATTTGCAGGTAGCGGTAAGGTGGATGAAATCTCCGCCATTGTCGAACAGAACGAGGTTCCGCTGGTTATTTTTAACCACGACCTGTCCCCTGCGCAAATGCGCAATCTGACCGCTAGAATTAAGGCCCGTGTGATTGACCGCACCATGCTGATCCTGGATATCTTTGCCTTGCGCGCTCAAAGCCATGAAGGTAAGGTACAGGTGGAACTGGCCCAACTTAAATATCTTTCCACACGTTTGGTCGGAATGAATACCGACATGGGCCAACAGAAATACGCGGTAGGTGCTCGCGGTCCAGGCGAAACACAGTTGGAACTGGATAGACGCAAACTGGATAAGCGGGTAGTTTTGTTGAAAGAGCGCCTGGAAAAGCTTCATCGCCATCGCCAAGTGCTACGCCGATCTCGTACACGATCAGATGTGTTATCGGTATCTATCGTTGGTTACACGAATGCGGGCAAGTCTACTTTATTTAATAAATTGACCCACTCGAATGCATATGTTGCAGATCAGTTATTTGCCACGCTCGACACAACCGCTCGGCGCGTATATATCGAAGGATCAGGTCAGGTGGTATTGTCGGATACGGTAGGCTTTATTCGTCATCTGCCGCATAGTTTAATTGCAGCCTTTCGCAGCACATTAGACGAAACGGCGCAGGCCGATTTGTTGCTGCATGTAGTGGATGCCAACAGCTCGGAACGGTTTGACCAGATAGCTGAAGTTAATAAAGTATTGCTGGAAATTGGCGCACAGCATATCCCGCAAATTTTGATATTCAATAAGATTGACCTACAGAATTTACCGGTGGGTATGCAACGTGACGATTATGCTAGAATTGCGCGCATTTATTTGAGCGCTAAAACTGGTGCAGGTATAGATGAATTGCGTGCGGCGTTGGCGGAAGTAGGTAACACCCGAACACAATGGGATGTCCCTGAAACTAAATAATTGATTAAATAGGATGAGTTATGGGATTAAATGACCCTCAATGGGGCAAAAAAAACGGTGGCAGCCCACCCGACATAGAAGCAGTGTTGCGCGACATCAATAAAAAAATCTCCGCACTGTTCGGCAACAAGGGCGGTGGCACCGGAAACACGGGCGGTGGAAACAACTCTAATGGTGGAAACAACTCTAATAAATTTAATGTCAGCATCGGCCTGATTGCAACGGTAGTTGCACTGATCTGGATCGCTAGCGGATTTTACATTGTGGATGCTAGTCAGCGCGGCGTGGTATTACGTTTCGGTAGCTTTGTCGAGACCACTCAGCCCGGCCCGCGCTGGCATATGCCATTCCCTATTGAGTCCGTCGAAGTCGTCAATATCAGTCAAGTCAGGACGGTGGAAATCGGTTACCGTGACAACGTCAAAAACAAGATTTTAAAAGAGTCGCTGATGTTGACCGATGATGAAAATATTATCGATATTCAATTCGCCGTTCAGTACTTCTTGAAAGACCCAGGCGAATATTTGTTTAATAACCGCGCACCGGATGAAAATGTCCGTCAAGCGGCAGAAACTGCAATACGTGAAATTGTTGGCAAAAACAAGATGGACTTCGTGCTGTACGAAGGCCGCGAACAGGTAGCTGCAGCTACTACAAAACTCGCCCAAGACATTTTGGATCGCTATAAATCCGGAATCCTATTGAGCAAAGTTACCATGCAAAATGCGCAACCGCCTGAACAAGTACAGGCCGCATTCGACGATGCGGTTAAAGCGGGACAGGACAGGGAGCGTCAGAAGAACGAAGGTCAGGCTTACGCCAATGATGTAATACCCAGAGCAAAAGGGGCAGCGGCACGTCTGATGCAGGAGGCCGAAGGTTATCGCCAGCGCGTAATCGCCAGTGCCGAGGGTGATGCCAGCCGCTTCCAACAAGTGCTGCTGGAATATGAAAAAGCGCCTGTTGTTACCCGTGAACGCATGTATATCGACATGATGCAACAGATTCTGACCAGCACAAGTAAGGTGATGGTGGATCAGAAGAGTGGTAACAACCTGCTGTACTTGCCGTTAGACAAGTTGATTCAAAGCACAGCACAGGGTGGCCTACCTTTACCCGAAACACAAGCAGCGGGCCATATTGATCAACAAGCAGGTTCGTCTGCACCGATAAATGAAAGTGCGGCAGTCATGCCGCGCGCGCGCGAGGAATTACGCGGCCGCAACAGGGAGGCACGTCAATGAAACCTAATTTTGTCAATATCTTGATGGGGGCAGCCGCAGTATTAATCTTGCTCAGTCTGAGTATGTTCGTGGTAGATCAGCGCCAGACAGTCATCGTATTACAACTTGGCGAAATGGTAGGAGTGAAGACCGCACCCGGCCTCTATTTCAAAATCCCGCTGATACAGAATGTACGTTATTTCGACTCGCGCATTTTGACCTTTGATAGCGTGGAACCAGAACGCTTTATCACGGCTGAAAAGAAAAATGTAATGGTGGATTCCTTCGTCAAGTGGCGCATCGCCGATGTAAAGCAGTATTACATTAGTGTGGGAGGAGACGAGATCCGTGCAAAAACTCGTTTGATGCAGACAGTAAACTCAAGCATGCGTGAAGAGTTTGGTAAACGGACGATTAATGAAGTGGTGTCCGGCGAACGTGACAAAATTATGAATACTCTGCGTCAAAAAGCCGATTTAGACGCACGCAAAATCGGCGTACAAGTACTGGATGTACGTCTGAAGCGGGTAGATTTCCCAACTGAGATCAGTGAATCAGTATATCGCCGGATGGATGCCGAACGTAAACGCGTTGCCAATGAGCTACGTGCAACCGGTAATGCCGAAAGTGAGAAGATTCGCGCCGATGCTGACCGGCAACGAGAAGTGACGCTCGCCGATGCATACCGTGATGCACAAAAAATAAAGGGGGATGGTGATGCAAAATCATCTGCGATTTATGCAGCCGCATTCGGCCGTAATGCAGAGTTTTATGCATTTTATCGCAGCATGGATGCCTATAAACAAAGCTTCAAGAACAAGAGCGATGTCATGGTGATGGATCCCAGCTCCGCATTCTTTAAATATCTCAAGGGTTCCAGTAAACCGGGCAAATAAGTAGGAATTTTCAATATGCTGACTTATTGGTTTATCGGGTTGGCATTGATGCTGGTTATTGAAGGTATCATGCCGTTTCTATTTCCTGCCTTGTGGCGCGAGGCGCTTCGCAAACTGGTACTGTTTTCTGATAAACAAATCCGTTTTTCAGGCCTTACTGCCATGCTATCCGGGCTGCTGTTACTGTATTGGGTAAAATAATGCCGAATTCAAATTGGCTATTGCCAGAATACATTCAAGATATATTGCCGGATGAGGCATGGCGCATTGAGAGCATGCGCGCCAATGTGCTTGAATTGCTGCGCCTGTCCGGTTATCAATTAGTAGCACCACCGCTGCTGGAATATGCTGAGTCTCTGCAGATCATCGGCAATCATGATATGGACTTACGCACTTTTAAACTGGTTGACCAATTAAGTGGACGTACCTTGGCGCTGCGCGCCGACATTACGCCACAGGTGGCGCGCATTGACGCACATTTGCTCAATCGTCAAGGCATAACCCGGCTGTGCTATGCCGGAAGCGTGCTACATACCCAACCTGCAGGATTAATGCGCACGCGCGAATTATTACAGATTGGTGCGGAGCTATATGGTCACAGCGGTTTGGAAAGTGATCTGGAGGTGCAGCGTTTAATGCTTCAGGCTTTGACTTTACTCGGTGTCGAAAGGGTTCATCTTGACCTTGGCCATGTTGCACTTTTTCGCGCGCTAATCAATCGTGCGGGGATCCCAAAAAAACTGGAAATGGAATTATCTAACGCATTGCAAGGCAAAAATGTGCCTGCATTGCGCCCATTAGTAGCTGATTTGATGCCTGAAGTGAGAAATGCGCTGTTGGCATTACCTAAATTATACGGTGGGATAGAGGTGATAGAGCACGCCCGTGCGACGTTGCCAAACTATCCTGAAGTGGCGGCAGCGCTGAATGAACTGGAACAAGCTGCGGGTCATCTACAACCGCTGGCACACAGCATTGGCATCGATCTTGCCGAACTGCGAGGCTATCACTACCACAGTGGTATGGTATTTGCCGCTTATCATGCAGGCAGCCATGATGCCATCGCTGTGGGCGGACGCTATGACGATGTGGGCAAAAGCTTCGGCCGCGCCCGCCCCGCGACTGGCTTTAGTATGGATTTACGCCAGTTGCATGGCTTGCTGGCGCCACACTCGCAACCTATGGGCATATTGGCACCACATCTTGATGATCCAACACTCCATGAAAAAATCGCGCAATTGCGCGCACAGGGGCACGCAGTGATCGTTGATTTTTTGGACGCTTCGGAACTGCGTACTGAACTCAATTGTGACAGCGAACTAATCATGCGCGATGACGCATGGCACGTGGTAAAAATGAAATTTTAAATTTATCGCCCGCTTGCTTAAAAAGTGGGGGCAATTTTGAATAACAACGATCAATAGTAAATCAGGAATTAGTAATGTCGAAAAATGTTGTAGTTATCGGAACGCAGTGGGGCGATGAAGGCAAGGGTAAGATAGTCGATTGGCTAACTGATCACTCACACGGCGTAGTGCGCTTCCAAGGCGGCCACAATGCCGGACATACGCTCGTAATTGGTGGCAAAAAAACCGTGCTGCACCTCATTCCCTCTGGCATTCTGCGCGAGCATGTGATGTGTTACATCGGCAACGGTGTAGTGGTATCGCCACAGGCGCTGCTTAAAGAAATGGATGGTTTAGCTGCTGCCGGTGTAGATGTCTATAGCCGCCTGCGTATTTCAGAAGCGTGTCCATTAATCTTACCTTATCACGAGGCCTTGGATAAAGCTCGTGAGCTGGCTAAGGGCGCGGCTAAAATTGGGACGACCGGACGCGGTATCGGCCCTGCTTATGAGGACAAGGTCGCGCGTCGTGCCATCCGTCTGCAAGACCTGTTCCACCGTAAGCGCTTCGCCGCCAAGTTGGGAGAGGTGTTGGATTATCACAACTTCGTATTAAAAAATTATTTCAACACCGAAACAGTTGATTTCCAGCAGACATTAGACAACACGCTGGCGCTGGCTGAACGCATCAAACCATTGGTACTGGACGTGCCGCGCGCATTGTATGAGGCGAACAAAACCGGGTTGAATCTTCTATTTGAGGGTGCGCAAGGCACTTTGCTGGATATAGATCACGGGACTTATCCTTTTGTTACTTCCAGCAACTGCATCGCAGGAGCAGCTTGCACGGGTAGCGGTGTCGGCCCGCAGATGTTGCATTACGTACTTGGAATCACCAAAGCATATACCACACGCGTTGGATCCGGCCCTTTTCCGACCGAATTAGACGACGAAGTAGGTAAGCATCTGGCAGAGAAAGGTCATGAATTTGGCTCCACCACCGGACGCGCACGCCGTTGTGGCTGGTTTGATGCGGCTGCGCTCAAGCGCTCCATTCAAATTAACGGCGTGTCAGGCTTATGCGTAACCAAGCTGGATGTGCTGGATGGTGTGCAGACGCTACGTTTAGGTGTGGGCTATCGTTGCGAAGGACAGTACAGCGATATCCTGCCGGTCGGTGCAGAATCCTTGGTTGGCTGTGAACCAGTATATGAAGACATGCCAGGCTGGACTGGCAGCACCGTAGGGGTAAAACATTATGAAAACCTGCCACTGGAAGCACGCAACTATCTTCAACGCATTGCAGAAATTTGTGAAGTGCCGGTTGACATGGTTTCCACTGGATCGGATCGCGATGAAACCATCGTCTTGCGTCATCCATTCAAGTGCTAAATAATTTTTGACTTGATGTTCTTTTAACTTACGAGGCTATATAAAACTCTCTCGAGAATTCAGGAGCGTTTGAAATATATTTTTGGATTGCTTAGTCTTCCTTGAACGCATCCGGCCAATCACCATACAAGGCAATAAATTTAATAACACAGCAACAGAACTAAGCCACAACGTTTAGCGCTTCATGATTGCGTGAATGTAATTGCTGGGGATGGCATATGAAATACCGCTCGGGTGGGCCAACACGTTTTCTTTAGTGCCTTTTACAAATACCATATTGAGAATGCCAAAAACTTTACCTGTTTTAGGGTCGAACAACGGACTTCCACTATTCCCCGGGTAAGCAGTTCCGTCCAGCTGAAATACCAAATAGGGTGTGCGAAGCCGTTTGATTACATTGATGTCAAGCTGTTTCGTGGATAATGCTGGAATAACGATAGGAGTAATTGCCGAAATAATGGCCTGATGCGTCACCGGATATAGCCCCAGCACCATGCCAATGGGAAAGCCGGTAAATGCGACTGTTTCTCCCTCTTTTACAGTATCTGAATCTCCAATCACCAAGGCTGGCAAGGGTTCGCCACTGATTTTCAACAGCGCCAAGTCATGCTCAACGTCAACCTCGACTATGGTCGCAGACCGAGCTTTGGCTGATGCGCCGCGACCAATGAAAATGGCCAGCGATTCCTTTTTTTCCGTGTTTAAATTTTGTGGAACAACATGGGCATTAGTAATGATATGGAGACCATCACCTACAGCAAATCCCGTCCCAAGAAAATTGGCTGGTGGTGCACGAGTTTGCAATATGGTTCCGATAGCTACAATGGAAGGCCTGACTATTTCTATGGTCTGAGAGAGCTCACCCGCAGATGCGTTGCCAAAATGGCAACACAGAGCTAAAAAACAGGCACCTATAAATTCAACAGTGACTCGTTTTATTTGACTATCAAGCAAGAGTCCAAGCACCTTAAGGCTCTCTCCCTTGCGCCTAATATAGTCACGGTACTGATTAACATAGCACATATTTTCAACATCCAGCTTGGACAACCAGTGAGTAAACAGGCGACTGAAACGCCCGCTCCTAACAGACAAATTGATAAGCACCTTGGTAACAGAACGGTCGTATATATAGCAATCATCAGTCACTCTAAATCCCCCTAAAAAATTTAATTTATCTTTTTTATTATGTGCTTAAGTTGATATCAAGACAAGCGTAACAAAAGTAATAGCGACTCAAAAACCTCGCATAGCGCATTCGATTTCTAATTCAATTAACAATTTTATGGGTGCGCGACTCGGCCAATGACAGCCGCAAGAAGATGATGCGTTTGGAACAACAGTCGGGGATTTGCTCATCCATGCAACATGAATAGCGCTTTGACCTGACAGTTTGTGCGGCGTTTTGGTGTCGGTGCAAGCCACAAATGCTCTCCAGGATACCCGTTTCTTCTTCGCCCATTGCCACCCTCTCATGACATTGGGTTGACGCCACACTTCAAAACCTTACAATCCCCATAGGTTCCGTTCTCCTATGGTTTAGTCCAACAAGGTTTATCCGCCGCTAATAAGGTCGCGGGTTTAACAGCTTGCGGAGGGCGCCAGATAAACGCTATTCGTTATGGCGCACAACAGGAGTAGAGGTTTTGCTGCAAGAGATCGAAAAATCTAGGCTTCGAGTGTCACGGGCAACTGATGCAAAACATAAAACGCAGCTCGGTCAGTTCCTCACACCCGAATCTACGGCACGGTTCATGGCTGCCATGTTTCCTGACGCCAGCTCAAAAAAGTGTCGGTTGTTAGATGCGGGCGCGGGAATTGGGTCTTTGTCTAGTGCATTCCTGGGGCGATGCGTATCGGGCGGGCTTGGCTTTACAGAAATATCCCTAACAGCATATGAAATAGACAGCGTTCTATACCCGGAACTCAGAGAAACGCTCTCGTCATACACCAAGACACTGCCCTTGAGCTATGAAATTAAGGGCGAAGACTTCATTGAGCGCGCTGTGAATTGCATTCAGTTTGGAGCCGAGAAAGGCTTTACGCATGCAATACTAAATCCACCGTATAAGAAAATTGGAAGTTCGTCTCGATATCGTCTACTGCTCAAGAATGTTGGCGTCGAAACTGTCAATTTGTATTCAGCGTTCGTTGCTCTATCCATTCTTCTGATGGAAAAGGGCGGGCATATTGTCGCAATCATTCCTAGAAGTTTTTGCAATGGTCCATATTACAGACCATTCCGTGAGCTGCTCCTTTCTAAGTGTGCTATTCATAGAATTCATTTGTTTGAGTCGAGAGGCACTGCTTTCAAAGATGACGGCGTGCTTCAAGAAAATGTAATCATTCGTCTTGAGGTTGGCGGCAATCAAGGGAAAGTTGAAGTTACTTCTTCAACCGACGATAGATTTCATGACCTTGTTAGTCACAATCACTTGTTTGAGCGCATCGTAGCTTCTGGAGATCGGGAGAAATTCATCCACGTACCCTCATCAAATAAAACTGTGGGTATCGAAAGCACAGGTATAGCGTCATGCACACTCGCAGAAATCGGCGTAGGCGTCTCAACGGGGCCAGTTGTTGATTTCAGGCTAAAGGAATATTTGCGAGCAATGCCGGAGCCCGGTACTGCGCCGCTTGTTTATCCGGCCCATTTTTCCGAGCACGGCATCAGGTGGCCACAGGAGGGCATTAAGAAGCCTAATGCAATGGTAAGAAATTCGGAAACGGAGAAGTGGTTCTATCCAAAAGGTTACTACTGCGCGGTGCGTCGCTTTTCTTCTAAAGAAGAGCGCCGTCGTGTTGTTGCGTGTGTGGTAGATCCTGCGGGATTTTCAGATGCCGAGGTGCTTGGATTTGAGAATCATCTAAATGTATTCCACGAGGCTCGCCAGGGCATGTCGGAACATCTAGCAAAAGGACTTGCCATGTACCTAAACACAACCATGGTAGATGAAAGTTTTCGTCAGTTTAGTGGGCATACTCAAGTGAATGCGACAGACCTAAAACTAATGAGGTATCCAAGTCGAGAAGCACTCATTTCGCTTGGCATGGTCGCGGACTCAGTTGAAATGGAACAGGAGAAGATTGATATGGCAGTTTTGAGGATGTGCGGGAAATGACAACGCCAAAAAATCGAATCGCGGAGGCACTCCAAGTTCTGCATAAGCTCGGAATGCCACGCGAGCAACTTAACGACCGAACTGCAATTTGTCTTATCGCGCTTCTCAATATTCCACCACAAAAGCAATGGAGTCAGGCTGAGAATCCGTTGCTTGGAATTCGGGCAATTCTTGATTTCGCTCGCGAGAAACTAGACATCAATTACGCCGAAAATACGCGAGAAAGCGTAAGAAAATACAGCGTAAAACAACTCGTATCTGCCGGCATCTTACTGCATAACCCTGACAAGCCAGATCGCCCTGTGAACAGTTCTGACAACTGCTACCAAGTTGAGGCCGGATCGCTTGAGCTTCTAAAGAAGTTCGGCTCGAAAGAGTGGGCTGGCTCGCTTCCCGCATTCTTGGAGGAGCGCGGCACTCTAGCCGCGCAATATGCGCAAGCACGAGATAGGCATCGTATTCCGGTTCGAGTGAAAGATAACCAAGAAATCACGTTGAGTGCGGGCCCCCATTCAGTCCTTATAAGAGCGATTATCGAAGACTTTGGCTCAAACTATGTCCCCGGCGGCGAGTTGGTCTATGTCGGAGACACTGGTGCGAAATGGGGATACTTTGACATTCAATTGCTTACTTCTCTCGGCGTTCAGGTTGGGCAGCACGGCAAGATGCCTGACGTTGTTATGTATAACTGCGAGCGGAATTGGCTTGTTCTTATTGAGGCAGTGGCAAGTGGCGGGCCGGTTGATAGTGGTCGCCATGTTGAGCTTGCAGAGTTGTTTCAGCAATCTAAAGCGGGGCTTGTTTACGTCACTGCGTTTCCTGACCGCGGTGAAATATTCAGAAAGTTCTTGTCAGTTGTTGCTTGGGAAACAGAGGTGTGGTGCGCAAGCGATCCGACACATCTTATACATTTCAATGGCGAGAGGTTTCTAGGTCCGTACGGTGCGCCATAAGGGTAACTGGGGTCAGATCAAATAAATTACGATTTTGTCGTTGAGGCACTGACCTCGCATAACGTCCCATCCGCATACAGCAACGCGCAGCGAACTATTTTTCCAGCATATACAGCCTGCATCGCGACACGATACTCCTGCATCTGCACACTATGAGATACAGAATCTGACGGTGCGCCGCTCTTGTAATCGAGCACCCATACTTCGTCGTCAAATTCCACCAGTCGGTCGATACGGCGCAGTTCGCCACGCGCATTGACATAAGACATCTCATTGCAAGCCCCACGGTATTGCTGCGGATCGAAGAAACGTTGCAATGTCGGTAATGCCAATAAGTATTGTGCCTGTTGCCAGAGTGATTCCATGTCGCTGGACGAGATGTCGAACTGCAGTTGCAACGCCGCCATATCAGCCATCTCTCTCTTCTTAATTCCTTCTGCTGTAAACAGGACGGAAGTGCCTGACGAAGATGCGCTTAAATGTTGCAGCAACGTGTGCAACCCAATACCTTGCCGCTGCGCAGCGGTGGAGCGCATTGCGCGCTGACCAGTGGGTAATGGACGCAATAATGCCGCATCGACTTCAGTGGTGACTGCAGGTAAAACAGAAGCAAGATTATCGGCCGCAATCAGTAAGGGATTGTCACCCTCCTCCACCGCCCCCGCAATGCGGCCGTACCAAGAAGTTTCTTTCAATTCACCATTCCCGCTCACGAGCAGCGCTTGTTTCGCACGCGTCATGGCGACATACAGCAAATTCATTTCTTCACGCCGAACATAATCTTCCTCGGCATCAAAATAAGCCGCTCGTTTGGCTCCGCGCCCACGCTTATCCGTAAAAAGCGAGAAATGCGTTGGTTGCGGTGCGTTGGGTGGCCAATCGAGCAGCACACCATAGTTATCTGGTTTACGTTGCGTATCGTTGGCATCAAGCAGCCACACGATGGGTGCTTCCAGCCCCTTGGCCTCATGCACGGTATAGATACGCACGGCATTACCGACCGCACCTACCTTGCCCTCGTCCGGTGATTCATTGTTGTCAGCTGTGCGAAGTTCTCTCAACTCAGCAAGAAAGCGTGGCAAACTAGGATAGCGTCCGGCATCCACATTCAGCGCAATCTCCATGAAGGCTTGCAGATTGGCGCGTATCGTTTCATACATTTCGGCAGGCAGCGCGGCTTCATACCGATGCAACAAATCACCTTCGAAATAGATGCGATCAAGCAGATCATGAACTGGCAATTTGTCGGCGCGATCCAACCAGTTATTCAATAGGCGATGCGCTCGCAATAATTCGGCAGATGCTGCGCCGCTCTGTACACAGCGTTGTAGCCGTGACCACCAGCTACCACCAATTTCATCTTGAGCCAATTGCATTAAATCGCCATCGGAGCAGGCGAAAAAGGGAGAACGCAGAACTTGCGCTAATTCCAAATTGGCGAACGGGGTGATCAAAAAGGTCAGTAAAGCCTGTATGTCTTCCGCTTCCAACGTGTCCAGCAGCCCGCCGCGTCGCGAAGTTAAAAACGGAATGCGGTGCGTACGCAAGGCGCTCTCATACACTCGTAAATGGGTGCGCTTGCGTACCAATACCATAATGTCAGAGTATTTTGCGCGCCGCGCTATGCCGTCTGCATCGTGCACACTCCAGCGCGCCATGATGTCGGCGATGCCAGCGGCAAACTGCTGCGCCTCAGCTTCACGCTCGCCGGTTTCTTGTTCGATACGTGCTTCCTGCAAAGGGTTACGCAACCAACCCGGCCTACCCGGCGCGCCAATCTCAGCCGAATTTTCAATTATCGTTAGCGGCAAGGCAGTGACGAAACCAGGTAAATTCGTGTGATGCGCGGTGTGGGTTTCAAAATCCACGAAGCCATCCGGCTGCGAATCAAACACACTATTTACCGCTTGCAGCACTGCCGGGGCATTGCGCCGAGTGACATTCTGGCTAAGGGGATACGCGCCAAATTCTTGTTGCAGCCATACACTCACTTCTCCGAACAGGCGCGCATCGGCACGACGAAAGCGGTAAATGGATTGCTTTGGATCGCCTACCACAAAAACGGTTGGGCGCGATTCCACTGCAGCAGATGCAGCAAACCAGGCTTGCAGAATCTGCCATTGCACCGGGTTGGTATCCTGAAATTCGTCCAGCAATACGTGTTTGTAGCGGCTATCCAATTTGTACTGCATATACTCGGCACAATCGCTCTGACTGAGCAGGCGGCACACCTGCCATTCCACATCAGTAAAATCCATTAACTGCTGACGCAGCTTCAAATCCTGATAATGTTGCAGCAATGCTACCCCGCAATGTAACGCGGCCTGGTTCATATGCAGTGCTTCGCGCTCTGTCAACGCGTCACGCACGGACTGCAGGGATTCAAATAAGGCACAACACAGGCTGTTATAGCGCGCTTCGTCCTGTCCTTTATTCGCTTTGAGTTTGCGCGGCTCACCCTGTTTGGTGTAAAACCTGGCGCTGAGTGCTTCAAAACGTGCAGCTAAATCTTGTAGACTTAAGGCATCCATCAGCTTACTCGCATCGCTCTGTTGCGCTGCCGAGCCGCTTTGCAACAAGCTTGCAAATGCCTGTACATTGGATTCAAAATTTTTATCCAGCAGCGCCGCAAACGGTGTGTCCTCGGGATCAACATCAAGTTTGATACGGAGTTGCTCCATCGCATAGCCAACTGCGTCTTCCTGGCCGCTGGTGTAAGCCCACCATTCGGCTCGCTTCTGTACAAAATTCTTCAACAGCGTGCGCGTATTGTGCAAACCATATTCCGTAAACAACCATTGCATCTCTTGCGCAGTTTCATCGTCGGGCGCGGCACGCAGGCTATCGGCAAACATTTGCCATGCTTCCTCATGCAGCACCGAAGTACGCTCCAGCAATTGCATCCCTATAAGCAGACCAGAATTCAAAGGGGCGCGCTGAATGATCTGCATAAACCAGCCGTGAAAAGTATTGATGGTAATAGCAGGTTGCGCCATTAAACAGTCGCGATACAGACTACGCGCGCGCGCCAGCAGGTTGCCGTCTACATCGTGCAGTTCGCGTTCCATCAGAAAAGCACGTACGGCAGTGTCATTTTGCGTGGCAAGAAAATGTAACCATTCGTGCAAGCGCGCCTGCATTTCCTGCGCAGCTTTTCGAGTGAAGGTGATGGCTAAAATTTCTCCAGGCTTAACACCGGCCAACAGCAAGCGTAGAATTCGTGACACCAGTAGCCAAGTTTTGCCGCTGCCCGCGCAGGCTTCCACGACAACGCTGTGCTGAGGGTTGAGAGCAATGAAATTGTTCATTGCATGCTCCACATTCCTTACATCTCTTCCATTAGCGCTCATTCCATTCCGATTTCCGGCATAGCCCGCGCATCTCGCAATACTGGCACGCCTCGTCCGCCCCATGGGCGGGCAATGCTGCACCACTGCGCATCTGCGCGAACACTTCCAACAGACGTGCGATATTTGCCTGCGCCAGTTCAGCCACGTCCTGTGGTGGCGCAACTGCAATCACCTTGTCTTTTTCGATACTGATAAATGCGGCTTCTTCAGCCTCATACACGTAGGCATAGCAAGCCAGTTGAACGTCCTCGCCTGCTTCTTTGAGTTTATTGCGTAGCCTGGCCGCATCCATCATCTTGTAATCCAGCACGCGCACTGCGCTACCTCCCTTGGCCTGCACATCTACACGGTCTAACCGTCCATGCATAAGCAAATCAGCAGTCAACGGCAATTCAAACGGCACTTCTCCACGTTGATATCGCCAACCTTCCGCTTCATTTTTTAACTGTGTCTCCAGATATTCGGGGATTGCTTGCTGCCAACGCAACAACCAGGCACGCGCTAAATAATCACGTTGCACGGCAGGCGCAAAAATCTCGATACTGATGCGCAGCAGGGCCGCATCCAGATCGGTGCGCAGATGATTGCCCAACACCTGATACTGCTCATGAAAGCGCCGCAGAATGTCATGTACCCATTCACCATAATCGCGTTTCTCCACGTCTTCACGCACCTCATCCATTTCATTGAGGTGCAAAATATGGCGGGCATAAAATTGATAGGGACACGCCACCAGACTGTTATAGCCACTGGCTGAAATACGTTTCGGAATAAGGCCTTGCAGCGCGACTGGCGCAGGCATTGCAGCCGCCGGTGGCAGTGAAAACTCTGCACTGCGCACTTGCGTACTTTCAAGCAACTTATCCCATTCCCCCTGCTTTATCGTTAGATCGTCGCCATAAGCCAATTCGTGCAGGGCACGCAGCATTTCGAAACAGGGGCTTAACAGGTTTGCTTCGCCGCTTTTGCTGGTTTGCCAAGTAACCAACATGGTGTCATTCATGGCGAGCAATGTCAGTAAATCATCGCGCTGCTGTGCCAAATACACTTCGCGCGTCGGCAAGCCGAACGTGGTGCGCACCGCATCATTGAACCACCGTCCACTGTCGCCAGTGCCCGGCAGATGTGCGGCATCACAACCAAGCATCAGCACTGCATCGAAGCTGCGCCAGCGCGTTGCGGCAAGATGGGTGAGTAAAACCGGGCTGTCGATAGATAAATCACGGAAGGTATGCTCATCGAGCTGTTGCGCCAGCCAATGCCGCCACTCGGTCAGGCTGACGCGCGTGGTATCGACATGCAATTCGCGCTGCCAGTTTTGCAGCGCCTGCAGCAACTGTATACCGGCATCATCCATCTTCAGTCCCTGCACTATGCCGAGAATCTCCAGACTGGAGTAAAGCGCGCATAGCCAGCCGGACAGCGTATCATTTTTTTTATGCAAAACTTCTGCCGCCTGACGCAACCGTATCAATGCCATCCGTATCTCGACATTACCCTGCGTCAAATTGAGAACTGTATCAAGATGCGCCACCACACCATGCTTGCGCACCAGTTGTTCAAGCTGATAGACCGTCTGCTTACGCTCGCACACGGCTTGATCGGCAAAGATGAATGGCGATTTGAGCAGATCGAGTAAATCCTGATAATAGAAATCACTTTGCAGCGCATCCAGCCAGCGCATTAACACCGTGCTCACGGATAACGTAGATAACTTCCAGCCTGTTTCGTCGCATACCAGTACCCCAGCGCGCTCCAGCAAAGCACGCATACGCCTTGCTACTATGCGATCTTGTGCAACGATGGCTATGTTTTTCTTGCCTGCCAGCAACCAGCGCCGTATCTGTACCTCGGCGGCACGTGCTTCCTGTTCCAAACCATGAGCGCCAAAAAAGCGCAGGCGGTGTCCCAATGCAGCGTGAGGGAAATGTTTTTTCAGGTGATAAGCTTGCTCGCGCAATGACAGGGCATCCATCTCCTCCACCCTCTCCTGCGTGCGCAAGTTATCGTGCACACTTCTCTTATTTTCCGTTGGAATATGGTCAGTAAAGTGAGGTCGGCTGGATACGATGATGCGCATCACTGCACATTCTGGCTGTCGTGATACCAACTCGCGCAAATCAATAATCATCACAGGCGCGCGTTTATGATATGCCTCCAGAAAGCGGGCTTCTGTCGCCGCAAGTGCGGAAGTCAATAACACATACAGCGGTAGCTCAGCTTGCTGCGCGAGTTGTGCCAAACTTTGCTGATAAGCGCGTGCGGTATCAAATTCGTCACTATTGTTCATCGCATACCATAGCTCATACACTACGCGTGCCTCGAACTGCATGGCGATGCCACGCTTGGACTGATAGGCTTGTTCTAATTGCGATAGAAAATCTTCAGCATTTCGTGGCAGCGTGACATGATTTTGTGTCAGTTCATCCAGCAAAATCAACAGTTCGCGCGCGATGCTCCATAGATCAGCATCGGCAAACCAGCGCCGCGCGCGCAGTGCCTGATACAAAGTGGTGATACGACAAGTGTCAGGAATAACAGGTAGTGCGAGGGGAACGGACTGAACCCAATCATTGAGCGTGACCATCTGCGGCAATAAAATCACAGGCAGGTTGGCTACACATGCCAAACTTTGCGCCAATGGTTGTGACACATGGTAATTGGGCAACAATACCCTGGCACGGCGCAGATCAGGTATTTCGTGAGAGTGCTGCGTCAGAATGACGCGTGCAACAGAATCAAAAAAAATAGCAGGGGTTGATGTATTACTTTGCGGTATCGGGTTCAACGCTTATTACCTCTATCGCCATTTTCGCGCAGACGAGCGTCATCAATACTTATCGATTGAAAGATACATAATTACGTACCCAGTGATGTACGGTGCATACCCACGTTCTTCACTACTGCTTGCGCAGGAATGAAGAACTATAAGCCTTTAGCAATACCATTGGAGCAATAAATAACGAGGAGACGCACTAACAATTTCAGCGTCTCTATCAACAGATAGGACACTTAAAAACATATTCACGCAATGCAAGAAGAAGCATTTCAGCGCATCAGCAACTTATCCATTCCTGTCAAGCCATCCTCATCCTTCCCGTCCTTTGACCCACCAGGATAGTTTCGCTCTTCCTCACCAGGAGCATATTCCTTCTCCAACAGATGCAGCTTGTTCTTCACTTCTTTCCACTCATCTGCATCGGCCGGTGGATCTTTTTTCTCGACAATACACTTCCACACCTTACATAACTCTGCATTCAGCGCGCTAAATTGCCGCTGATCTTCTGGCAAATCATCCTCGGCATAAATTGCATTGACTGGGCATTCGGCAACGCACAGGGTGCAGTCTATGCATTCATCTGGGTCAATCACCAAGCTGTTCGGTCCTTCGTAAAAACAATCCACAGGGCAAACTTCAACACAGTCAGTATATTTACATTTGATACAAGCTTCGGTAACTACGTAAGTCATGAATTCAAACTCCTATTGAAATATGTTTGCTATTTTAAACAAAATACAGATTAGTGTCAGCTATAGCGACCTAATTATTCAGAGTAGATTGGAGTCAGACTCGATTGAATCAGCCATCTCACGTTTAGACCTGCCCCCGACAGAGACATTGTGACCCCAATTTACCAATTTATTTGACCACAATTTCTTTCACAATTTCTTTCGACCCCAATTTCTTTCTTACTTGCCCACAAGTGCATTGAAAGTCTTGAACACCATCTCGAAACGGTCGAGGGTTGCATTGACCGCTGCTGTATCTGTATCCAGGACGGTCGGGTTTTCCAAGAGCCAGCGCGACGCTCCGAAGTGATCGAAATCGGCCACTGATGCCGGCATCAGCTTGAATAGGGCCTCCGCCTTCTTGACGATGCGCGGGGTTGTCGCCGCCGCCATCAAAGTTTCCTTCGTCACCGCATTGGCTGCTGGCGGCTTGTAGGCCCCATTGAGCATCTCGACGAACAGGTCGGCGTCGAACAAGTCCTCGACATCAGACTCGGCTTGGTTCGTGAAGTCCGCACAGGTATAGAAATGCCCGGCCTTCAGAATGTCGGCCTTCTTCAAATTCTCGATCTTGGTCTTATCGCCATTGGCAATATCGGAGAGCACAGCCACATTGATTCGGTTGCCGCCGAAGAGCCTCACGAATGGGGCGATCTTGTCGATGCCGCCCGATGGACACAGCGTCCACTTCGGATCAAACCCAACGCGTCGGCGCTTGGTCAACGCCTGCGACAGAACACTCAGATAGAGGATGTCCGAGGGGCCTTCAACCAGCCAAGTGTTGGCGCCGATGAATAGCGACTGGGTCACTTCGTAGCCCAACGCGCCTTGGAGTGGGAAGAGCGTGTCGTCGTTGACTTCAAGCACGTCGGATCGAACCTTCGTCCCCCTGACATCGGAACGCTTGCCCGGCTTCTCGATGACCACGTCCTCCACGATGCGGACATCGGCAAGGCGATCCATCGGAACCATGAAGGGCGAATGCGTGGTGAAGATGACCTGATGATCCGGCAGCAGCCGCTCGACGATGTAGCGCAGCAAGTCGCCTTGGGCCTTACCATGCAGGGTCAAGCCGGGCTCGTCCAACAAGATGACCGCATTGCCATTGCCCGGCGTCTTCTTGAGCTGCTTGAACTGAGCCAGAAACGAGAAGAACCAAACAAAGCCTGCGCTGCGTTCGGACAAGGGCAGCGTCGCCTTGTGGTTGGTGTTTTTGATTCGGATATCGGCCACCATGCCGGTGTCGAACGGGGCCGGGTCTTTGGGCTTGGCATTATCGATCTCGATGACCACTTCCAATGCATTGTTCTGGCTCCAGAACTGGAAGATTTCCTCTGTGATCTCGTTGCTTGCAGCCTCGCACTTGGCCTTCAACTCCTCGCGGCGATCCACATTCTTCAAGTCCTCCAGAGTGGTGCCCGCGTATTCGAGGAAATCGAGAAAGATTTTGTCGCCGACTGAGACCCTGTCGTTCTGCTTGTCCAGTTGGAGCTTTTCAATCGAGACCATCCCGGACATACGCTCGAAGTGAGACGTGAAGAAAAACTTCGGTTGGCGCGCGGCAAGTACGGCGATAACGCCCTTGGTGAAACTCGACCCCTTGCTCTTCTTGATGTCCTGCAAGAGAGCCTCTTGCTTTGCTGAGCGTTCGGCAAGCCCCGTCAGCGCCTTGTCTGCCGATGGTCCGTCATGAACCCCATGCAAGACGTTGCGCTCCGTCGCGTCGAGAGCATGTCTGCTGACAAAATTTCCCAGTGCTTTGGCTTGATCGATTTCGATAGTCCAAAGGCACACATCGTCGTCATACCGGAACCCGAATTCGGACTGGAACACGTCGCCATTCAACACCCCTGCTCCGAAGCGCTTCTCGACTGCAGCCTTGTCCTCCTCTTCGAGCCGCCACCATGTCCGAATCACTTCGGCCGTGCCATCAGGATGCCGCTCGTCGAACCGGGTCGAAAACCGTCGCGGGTAGTCGATGACTTCGTCGAACTCGAACGGTTGCGAAGGCTTGAGTCCGCGCATAGCGCTCAGCAAAGCGGTCTTGCCCGCCTCGTTCTTGCCGACAAGGCATGTGAGCTCACCGATCTCAAATTCCCCGCTGTCCTCCACGGACCGGTAGTTTTGAACGCGAACTTTGATTAGCCTCATGATTTATCTATCTCCCGTGTTGAAGAAATTGGGTCGATTTAATCTTTTTTACTTTTATCGCACTCTATCAAAGCATAAGCCGAATGATTATGTATTGATTCAAAATTCTCCGACTCAACCACATAGGCCTCAATACGCTCGTCACGATTAAGCGTTGCTGCGACATCGCGCACCATATCTTCAACGAATTTGGGATTATCGTAAGCTCGTTCAGTGACAAATTTCTCATCTGGACGCTTAAGTAAGCCATACAGCTCGCAAGACGCCTGCTCCTCGGCATAACGCACCACCTCCTCTATCCATACGGAACGGCTGGTACTTACCGTAATAGTCACGTGTGAACGTTGATTGTGCGCGCCTCGCTCAGATATTTTTTTCGAGCACGGACACAGGCTGGTTACCGGCACTACTACCTTCATGGTAAAGCGGTATTGCCCATTATTAATTTCGCCCATAAAGGTAACGTCGTAGTCCAACAAGCTCTGCACGCCAGAGATCGGGGCAGTCTTATTGATAAAATAAGGGAAGCTCATTTCAATGTAGCCAGACTGAGCCTCTAATTTCTCAACCATCTCACGTAGAATACTTTCAAAGGACTCTACGGAAATCTCCCGCCCATGATGGTTGAGTATCTCAACAAAACGCGACATGTGCGTGCCTTTGAAGTTATGCGGCAAGTGCACATACATATTAAAAGTGGCAACGGTATGCTGCACCCCCGCGTTTTTATCTTTAACTTGCACTGGATGACGAATACTCTTGATGCCGACTTTGTTAATCGCCAAGTGGCGCGTATCGGCCATATTTTGTACATCAGGAATAAGGATAGCCTGGGGAGAGTTCATATTTGCGCAGTGTAATAGCTAGAGAGATACAAGAATTCGGATAAATTTAATTACATTAATATAGTCTGTAGCGTTATCAGACTACCTTACTAACGAGGTTACTCGCTACCAAAATAGGTAGGTTAACTCAGCTTGGATGCAGACGGAAAGTCGTTTAACCGCATTAAGCTAAACGCACATAAGTCAAAACATTAAGATAATGGACAAAAATTCAATATGACGGACATAACGGTCTAACCTTGCGGATTCCCCCGGAAGCCCAGGGGATTTCCTCATAAAATCACCTTTTAACTCGGTTGCTTCACTACACGTAAGTAAGGTTTAACTGTTTTCCAACCGTCTGGGAACATTGTCTTTGCATCATCATCAGATACCGACGGTACGATAATTACGTCATCGCCATTTTTCCAATTGACAGGAGTCGCGACTTTAGATCTGGCGGTTAACTGCATGGAATCCAGAACACGTAGGATCTCATCAAAATTTCGACCTGTGGACATCGGGTAGGTAAGTGTCAATTTAATCTTTTTGTCTGGACCAATAATAAAAACTGAGCGAACAGTTGCATTCGTAGCAGCAGTACGACCCTCGGATGTACCCGTTTCTGAAGCTGGTAACATGTTATAAAGCTTCGCTACAGCTAAGTCTTCATCTCCGATCATAGGGTAATTAACAGCATAACCTTGTGTTTCTTGAATATCTTTTGCCCATTTTGCATGGTTATCTACTGGATCGACGCTTAATCCAATTATTTTGCAGTTTCGTTTTTTAAATTCCGGCTCCAATTTTGCCATGTACCCTAATTCAGTTGTACATACTGGCGTAAAATCTTTTGGATGAGAAAATAATATTGCCCAGCCGTTGCCAATCCACTCATGAAAATTAATGGTACCTTGAGTTGTAGGGGCAGTAAAATTTGGTGCTTCATCATTAATCCGTAGTGACATGGTCTATCCTCCGTTTATATTGAAATTATGTCTTAACACCTTTTACTACTACATATTGATTACACTGTTATTTTTTGCAATCAAATATATTTTTATGACTGTTTACTTTTCAAAAGTATACTTCAAAAGTAAATTTAATAATTCGTTGATCTGATTTATATATTTGTCGAGACCATAAGCTAACTTAAGAATAGCTTTATCAACCATAAATTCATTAGCAATACAACACGTTAATTTATAAAGACATTTTTTGACGAATTGAGGCAACAATACCTGCTGCGTCCAAGCCGCATGTAGCCAACATTTTTCCTGTCTCTCCTTGCTCCAAAAAACTATCTGGCAATCCAAGTTGGAGCAGCGCATTGGTCATACCGTGTTGTTGCAAACACTCCGCCACCGCGCTACCCGCTCCGCCTTGGATAGTGTTCTCTTCTATAGTGACAAGCAAAGCATGCTCACGTCCCAAATGCAGCACCAACTCTGTATCCAGAGGCTTCACAAAGCGCATGTTGGCAACCGTAGCATTGAGTGAGTTCGCAGCGTCAAGAGCTGGGACCAGCATAGAACCAAAAGACAAAATTGCTACACCTGAACCCTTACGACGCACTTCACCCTTACCTAAAGGCAGCGCTTGCATTTCCTTACGTAATGCAATACCCGGTCCATAGCCCCGCGGATAACGCACAGCCGTCGGACTATCCAGCTGAAACGCAGTGTATAATAGCTGACGGCACTCGTTCTCGTCAGAAGGAACCATTACTGTCATGTTGGGAATGCAGCGCAAAAAACTCAGATCAAAACTACCCGCATGCGTAGCGCCATCAGCACCGACCAGCCCGGCACGATCTATCGCCAGCAGCACCGGCAGATTTTGAATCGCGATATCGTGTATCAGTTGGTCGTAAGCACGTTGCAAAAAAGTAGAATAAATCGCCACGACCGGCTTATAACCTTCACATGCAAGCCCGGCGGCGAAGGTCAGGGCATGCTGCTCGGCAATACCTACGTCAAAATAACGTTGTGGAAATTTTTTTGAAAATTCAACCAGGCCGGAACCCTCGCACATGGCAGGGGTAATACCTACTAAACGCTTATCCTGCTCTGCCATATCGCACAACCATTCGCCAAAGACCTGGGTGTAGGTAGGCTTGCTGGCTTGCCCTTCAATATTTCTCTGGGCAGATTTGGTAACGATGCCTTGCTCTGGATCAAACTTGCCCACGCCATGATAGAGCAGGCAATCTTCCTCTGCGTGAGTGTAGCCTTTGCCTTTTTGCGTAACAACATGCAGGAATTGCGGCCCGTTGAGCTGACGTATGTTTCCAAGAGTTGTGACTAAGGTATCGAGATCGTGCCCATCAATAGGACCGATGTAATTGAAACCAAATTCTTCAAACAACGTACCCGGTGTAACCATGCCCTTGACATGCTCTTCAGCACGCTTAGCAAATTCAAGTACTGGCGGCATACCTTTCAGCATTTTTTCACTACCACGTCGCATGGCAGAATAAAAACGTCCTGACATCAACTTGGCAAAATAATTATTAAGCGCACCTACTGGCCTCGAGATGGACATGTCATTGTCATTGAGGATCACCAACAGGTTAGTATTCATCGCACCGGCATTGTTAAGTGCCTCAAATGCCATGCCACCGCTCATCGCGCCATCACCAATGATAGCCACCGCACAGCGATCGCTTCCATCAATTTTCGCCGCCACCGACATTCCTAGAGCTGCGCTGATCGATGTGCTGGAATGAGCGGTACCGAAGGCATCGTAGACACTTTCAGCGCGATTAGGGAAACCTGAAATACCACCTGCCATGCGCAGGGTTTTCATTGCTTCGCGGCGTTCCGTAAGTATCTTGTGTGCGTAGGTTTGGTGACCCACATCCCACACCAGCCTGTCATACGGTGTATTAAAAACGTAGTGCAATGCAATGGTTAACTCTATCGTACCGAGATTGGAAGATAGGTGACCACCCGTCTTACTCACAGATTCCACCAAGAACTGGCGCAATTCGTCCGCCAGTTGTGGCAATTGCTTGCGATCCAACTGACGCAAAACTTCCGGGGTATTGATGGTATTGAGCAGCGAAACCATCAAAACTTTCTTAATAAAATAAAATTAGCCATCTCACGTAAGCGACGTGCTGGCTCGCCGAACTCCGCCAGAGCTTCCAACGCTTCGCTATGCAATTCCGCCGCCATCTGTTTAGCTGCCTGTACGCCAAGCAGCGTGACATAAGTAGGCTTGTCTTGTTTGGCATCCTTACCTGCGGTTTTGCCTAAAGTGACAGTGTCCGCCTCACTATCGAGTACATCGTCCACCACCTGAAAAGCCAATCCGACGCATTTGCCGTAGCGATCAAGTCTAGCCAGTTCCCCCTCCCCTAGCGCAGACCCACACTGTGCACCGAGTAAAACAGCAGCACGAATCAACGCACCCGTTTTATGAATATGCATAAATTCAAGTTCCGGCACACTCAGTTGGTTGCCCACACTCGCTAAATCAATCGCTTGTCCGCCCGCCATGCCACGCGACCCGGATGCTGTAGCCAATAGCTTGATCATAGCCAATTGTTGCACGGCATCACTACTGAGTTGATGCTCGGTCAGCAACTGAAACGCCAAACTTTGTAAACTGTCACCGACCAGCAGCGCAGTGGCATCATCATACTCAACATGACAGGTGGGTTTACCTCGTCGAAGCACATCGTTATCCATGCATGGCATGTCGTCGTGTACTAATGAATAAGCGTGAATCAGTTCGACAGCAGCAGCGACTATGCTGACACGCATGCTGTCCGCCCCGACCAAATCACCCGCAGCAAAAGCCAACAGCGGGCGCACACGCTTACCCCCATCCAATACACTATAGCGCATGGCTGCGTGAAGACGCTGCGGAGCAATATCCGATTGTGGCAACAACTGTTGTAACTGATCCTCGAAACGACTCTGATGGGAACTCGCCCAAATTTGAAAATCAATGCCAAGCATCTTAGGTCTATTCATCTTCTCGCTTGGCAAAATCACTCGCACTAGCAGGATTGGTAGAAAAATTTTGTAGCGTGCCTTCTTCCAGAATACGCACCTGCTGCTGCGCATCCTCCAAACGGCCTCGGCAAATCTGTAACAGCTCAGCACCGCGCCGATAAGCTGACAGCGAGTCTTCCAACGACAGCTTGCCTACCTCCATGTCAGCGACTACCTGTTCCAGTTCGGCCAGTGCTACCTCAAAGCTGGGGGTTTTTTGGGATTTTACTGCCATGTATATACATTCCATTTGCTAAAGTTGCGGCGTATTTTACCTTAACCTGAATCTTATGGTCTTCCGTCGCGAAATGCTTTGAGTCAGCGGCCAATATTTTTTCAATATTGTCATATTAAACCTGTTCATTCTCTCGAGTCATATCCATTCCTGATTAACCACAAAACTCAGCAGGCTCATCTAGTAAGCCTGCTGATCTTGTATGCCATCACCACGCGCCATAATTACGACTGCTGCAAGTGTCAAGTTCACTGCTCTTAAAGATCCAGTTCAATGCTCAGCTTATTTTCGTTCTTTAAGTAAGTCACGAATTTCCGTAAGGAGCACCTCTTCATTTGAAATTTTTGGCAGCTCTGCCGGTTTCTCTTCCGATTCCCTCTTTAATGAATTTATACCTTTTATTGCCACAAATATTGCAAAAGCAATAATCGCAAAATCAATCATTGACTGGATGAACTTCCCGTAGCTGATCACAACAGCTGGTGCTCCCCCTCTGGCCTCCTGTACGGTGAAGGCCAAACTGGAAAAATCAACTCCGCCTAAGAGAACTCCAATTGGAGGCATAATTATATCGCCAACAAAAGACGAGACAATTTTACCAAATGCAGCTCCAATAATAATACCTACGGCCATATCAATAACATTACCCTTGACAGCAAACTCCTTGAATTCTTTCATCATGCCCATGATATTTCTCCTTCATATTAAGGTGATTGAATATATTACCATTGTGACTTAAAGCTCAATTCCCATCAGCATTACCATGGATACCTCCGTTTCTTGGATCTAGCTGCCCTTAAACAAGCCTCCAAACTCATCTGGCTAATGGGTCCACGGTTTAAGTTTAACATCCAACGAAAACAATTGGGCACAACGAGAGGGGAGGGAAAACCAGTTCCTAAGCCGTAGTAATTAAACGTAGACGTAACGGATACTACACGGCTTTGTCGCGCGACTGCCGAGTCAGAACTGCAACTATATAACATGGGGATGTGAAGAAAATGAAGCGGTGGAGTTGGAATACCACCGCGAAAGCAATTTAGTTCAACGTACGTTTAGTCAGTATTGAGTATGAACATAACTTTTTCTTAAGGTCATCAAGCATTAACACGGCGCTTAAATTCGCCAGTACGTGTATCAATTTCAATTTGATCACCAATTTCACAAAATGCAGCCACCTGTAACTCAATACCAGAACCAATTTTGGCAGGTTTCATCACTTTGCCAGAGGTATCGCCACGCGCTGCCGGTTCGGTGTAGATAATTTCGCGTACGACAGTATTGGGCAGATCAACCGAAATGGCTTTATCGTTGTAAAAAACCATCTCGCAGGCCATACCATCTTCAAGATAGTTAAGCGATTCACCCAAATTTTCTTTTTCCACTTCATACTGATTGTAATCAGCATCCATAAACACATACATAGGGTCAGCAAAGTAGGAATAAGTAGCATCCTTTCGATCAAGTAAAACTATTTCAAATTTGTCGTCTGCCCTGTAGATTGCCTCACTCGGCGAGTCTGTTAACAAATTTTTGAATTTCATTTTAACTACCGAACCATTACGGCCAGAGCGGGTATATTCCGCCTTTAACACCACCATGGGGTCGCTACCGATCATGACGACGTTACCTGCGCGCAGTTCTTGTGCTATTTTCATGTCTGCTTACCTTAAATCTGATTTACATTCTAAGCTGCGCATTCTATCAATTTTTTGAACAAAATTCAGCAAATTCAAAACAAGGCTATTGCCGGATAAATGTTGCGACCATTCGCGCGCGTGCCTCTGCAATAGCGCTATGTGCTTCCAGTATTCGTTCCACGCGGGCTTTAAGCTTGTCGAGGCCACTTGGCCTTCACTTTGTCCGATGTTCCATCTTTGCCACAAGCTATACAATGCTCGTGTTGCGTCTAGTTGCAGTCCAGAACAATACAACTCCATAAAAGCGCTCAATTTTTTTAAATGTACCTTATCCTGTTGAGGATAGATGTGCCAAACAAATGGCTTGCCTGCCCATTGCGCGCGTACGCAGGAATCTTCCCCTCGCACAAAGTTAATATCACAGGCCCACAACAGTTCGTCGTAACGCTCTTGTGCGATAAATGGCAATACGCGGATTTCCAAATTACCGTACTGCAATATATCACCCGCTACAACATGTTCCGTCCCAAAAAAGGCTGCTACCTGCGGCAACACACAATCTTCCGGCACTAAACACAGTATTGGAATATTGGCCTTCGCCCAAGTAGAGAATAATTCTGACAGCGCGATGTTTTCATAACAGAATAACGACACACGCACTTCATCAGGTTTAGGCAATGGCACGCCCAGTGCTCGCCAAAATGCAGCCTGCGTGTGCAACTCACTCTGAAATGCATCACGTCGTGCGATGAGATCTCGCTCCAGCAGCAAACCACCCGTTTGCAGGGTGAATCCCGGGAAAAAGAAATATTTAGTGATGGGCAAAGAAGGATTTGGTGATGGCAGACAATGACACCCAGCCACCCATTCTTCCGCGCTGAGGTATTCCAAGTTAACCCAAATCGATTTGCACTCCTGCGCCACCATCGCTGCTACGTAGCATTCGGGTAGTACACATGCGAACGCTTCAATTACCAGTTGCGCCGGTTCTACCTTTGAAAAAGTAAGCTCCAAAAAAGTTGAACTCCAGTGCCAGATTTCCACGCCAAGACAATGCTGTATTGGCATATCTGGAGAGATTGCCGGGTGTAACCTGCGAAAGCTCAACAAATCGTCCACCCATAATCGCACTGTCATATCATGCTCATGCACCAGTTGTTTAGCCAGCCGCCAACACACACCAATGTCACCGAAATTATCTATCACGGCGCAAAAGATATCGCAAGTAATCGGTTTATTCATTCCATTCGTAATGTGCATTTAAAATCATTTTTATTTTCTAAATAAAAAAGCCCCATACCAGGGGCTTTTTTATTGCACTATTTTGTAGTGCACTATGTTTTCAATTTTTACTCTGAAACAGGAACTCCAGGCTCTGGCACAATAAGAGCCTTCATACTCAAGCGCAAGCGTCCTTTCTCATCAGCCTCCAGCACTTTGACTTTTACAATCTGACCTTCTTTCAGAACATCCGACACAACGTTAATCCGCTCATTTGAAATTTGCGAGATGTGAAGCAAACCATCTTTCCCAGGCATGATATTCACAATCGCACCAAAATCCAACAGTTTAACAACCGGGCCTTCATAAATTTTGCCTACCTCAACTTCCGCTACAATATCCTCGATACGTTTTTTTGCTAACATTCCACCTTCACCGCTAATACTGGCAATAGTTACGTTACCTTCATCGTCGATATCGATAGTGGTACCCGTTTCCTCAGTTAACGCGCGTATCACAGCACCGCCCTTGCCAATCACATCACGAATTTTCTCCGGGTTGATCTTGATTTTAATCATGCGTGGCGCATGTGCCGACACCTCTTCACGTACCGTAGGCATAGCCTGTTTCATGATACCAAGAATATGCAAGCGCCCTTCGCGCGCTTGACTCAACGCAACTTGCATAATTTCACTCGTTATTCCGTTGATCTTGATGTCCATTTGCAGTGCAGTAATACCCTGTTCTGACCCCGCCACCTTGAAATCCATGTCACCCAGATAATCTTCGTCGCCAAGAATGTCGGTCAGTACAGCAAAACGATTACCTTCTTTAATCAAACCCATGGCAATACCTGCCACATGAGTCTTGACTGGCACACCGGCATCCATCATAGCCAAACAGCCGCCACATACTGAGGCCATTGAACTGGATCCATTCGACTCAGTGATTTCAGAAACCACGCGAATGGAATATCCGAACTCTTCCTCACTCGGCAACGTTGCGACTAGAGCACGCTTTGCCAAACGACCATGACCAATTTCACGTCGCTTTGGTGTGCCGACACGACCCGTTTCGCCGGTGGAATATGGGGGGAAATTATAATGAAGCATGAAGCGATCCGAATATTCACCTTGCAACGCATCGATTTTCTGCGCATCGCGCGCAGTGCCTAGGGTGGCCACCACTAGTGCCTGCGTTTCACCACGGGTAAACAGGGCTGAACCATGCGTGCGTGGTAATACGCCAGTGCGTATGGTAATTGGACGCACGGTACGTGTGTCACGCCCGTCGATCCGAGGTTCACCGCTTAGTATCTGGCTGCGCACAATTTTAGATTCCAGTGTTTGGAACAGATCATTAAAATGATTTTTTGGCACTGAACCATTTTCCGATGCAGACACGGCTTCCAGAACTTGCGTACGAATCGCGTCCACCTGATTGGTGCGCGCCTGTTTCTCGCGTACGGCATAAGCTTGCTGTAAGCTATTTTCAGCTAGTTCGGTAATTTTTGAGCTCAACACAATGTCATGAACAGGCGGATTCCAATCCCAATCCGGTGCACCAACTGCATCCGCCATTTCGATAATTGCCTGAATCACCGCTTGCATTTGCTGGTGGCCAAACATGACCGCGCCCAACATGATGTCTTCAGGTAATTCTTGTGCTTCTGACTCCACCATCAAAACCGCCTGTTCCGTACCAGCAACTACTAGATCCATCTTGGATAGAGTAAGCTGCTCTGCAGTCGGGTTGAGTACATATTCACCGTTAAGATAGCCGACACGCGCCGCGCCTATAGGGCCATCAAACGGAATTCCAGACAACGCCAAGGCCGCAGAGGCACCAATCATGGCAGGAATATCAGAATCAATCTGATTATCGGAAGATATCACCGTAGCAACGATTTGCACTTCATTATAAAAACCTTCCGGAAACAGCGGGCGTAATGGACGATCGATTAAACGAGACGTCAAGACTTCCTTTTCGCTAGGACGTCCTTCACGTCGAAAGAAACCGCCTGGAATCTTGCCTGCAGCATAGGTACGTTCCTGATAATCCACAGTCAAAGGGAAAAAGTCTTGATCCGGTTTAGCATCTTTTCTGCCTACCACGGTAACCAGCACAACCGTATCATCCAGACTGACAACGACTGCTCCACTAGCCTGACGTGCGATTTCCCCGGTTTCTAAGGTGAGTTGATGATTGCCATACGCTAATGTTTTCTTGTAGTGACTCAAAGTACGCCTCTCTGTGCATAACGTGGCGCAAATGCGCCATGGAGTAAAGCCATAATTGGGATAAAATCGCCCAAAACAACGTGGGTCGCATCTGCGACCCACTTAATATATATTACTTGCGTAATTCCAAACGCTGAATCAATGCACGGTAGCTGCCCTCATTCTTGCCCTTAAGATAATCCAAGAGCTTGCGGCGACGACTCACCAATCGCAACAGGCCACGACGAGAATGGTGATCCTTTATGTGTTCCTTAAAATGACCAGTCAAGTAGTTAATACGAGCAGTCATCAGTGCAACCTGTACTTCTGGTGAGCCAGTATCACCTTTAATTCGTTGGTAATCAGTCACAATTTGCGCTTTTTGCGCTGCCGTAATAGACATAATATTCACACTCCACTAAATAAAAAAGTGCCGCATTTTACTCTCGAATGCGGCGGTTACTCAAGTCTATTCGGACAAGAACGATTTATTTTCTCAAGCATCTCTATCAGAAATACCTTTAATAGAGCCGCAACCTAATTCTATGCAAGCGGCGCTTTTAGCCACGCTGGACAACAATCTTACTGGGGTCAGTCGCTGTTCCATAAGATCGGCTACTCCAATGAAGGACCCTGCTCCGTATAGTCGAACTTTGCCGTCCAGCAATGCTGCTTCAATGACAAGCCGCTGCCCCTGAGCAATACGGGTCACCTGCACCGCATCCAGATCAAGTACCGGCAGATCCTGCAGCAAACTATCTAGCGGTAACATGTATGCCTCTCGTTCTAGCATGCTTACCGACTCCATCTGCGCCAAATTATGCGCACTTTCAAGACCGAATCGGCCAATCGCTGTACGCCGTAATCCTTGTAGGTGCGCACCACACCCCAAAGCCAACCCAATATCCTCGGCCAGCGTGCGCACGTATGTGCCCTTACTGCAACGCACTGTAATCTCCATCTCGTCACCAGCGAAGCGCTCCAATATCAGCTCGTGAATGATCACACTACGGCTCGCCCGTATTACAGTTTCGCCCTTGCGAATGTACTCATACAGTGGTTTTCCCTGATGTTTGATGGCGCTATGCATAGGCGGCATCTGCTGAATTTCACCGATAAAACTGCGTAACACCGCGCATACCTGTGCTTGATCCAACTCTACAGCATAGGTATTGGTAATTTCGCCCTCGGCATCACCTGTGGTAGTGGTTTGACCAAGCCGAATCAATGCACAATAAGTTTTGTCCGCCTCCAGCAATGAGCTAGTAAACTTAGTAGCCTCGCCAAAACAAACAGGTAACAGGCCAGTCGCCAAGGGATCCAGCGTACCAGTATGCCCCGCCTTTTCTGCCTCAAACAGGCGGCGTACCTTTTGCAAAGCGATATTAGAACTGAGTCCTAGCGGCTTGTCGAACAACAAAACGCCGTCCAATGAACGCATTATGCGGGTCATATTATCTTCTCGAAATGTCCTTCGCTACCTCCTTGTCAGGAGGGTGGTCGATTTCGCCCTCCTTTGACAAGCCGCTCAAAGGAGCTTCGGAAGAGCTACTTAATATTTTGTCGCTGGCAACCGCTTGATCAATCAGCTGCGATAAATGCGTGCCGCGTTCAATCGACGGGTCGTAAACAAAATGCAGTTGCGGCATGATGCGCAGCTTCATCGAATGGGCGAGTTGGCTACGCAAATAACCACTTGCATGCTCCAACCCTTGCTGAACTGCATCGCTTACGCCATCCAGGGTCGTGTAGAACACCTTGGCGTGGGAATAATCTTTGGTTACCTCAACGCCTGTGAGAGTAATCATGCGCACGCGCGGATCTTTCACATCGAGGCGCAACAGTTGAGCCACCTCGCGCTGAATCTGCTCGGCTATCCGGTCTGTTCTAGCATAACCTTTAGGCATTTAAAGAGCGTGCCACTTCGATTATTTCAAATACTTCAAGCTGATCGCCCACTTCAAGGTCATTAAAATTACGCAACGATAAACCGCATTCGAAATTCGATCGCACTTCTTTAACATCATCCTTAAAGCGTTTCAAGGAATCCAGTTCACCAGTATGAATAACTACATTGTTGTGCAGCACTCGTATCTGCGCATTACGCTTGATTATGCCATTAGTTACGTAGCAACCGACCACAGTACCAATCTTGGAGATGACGAACACCTGACGTACTTCCACCATACCAAGGATAACTTCCTTCTTTTCCGGAGCCCGCATACCTGACAGAGCCGCTTTAATATCATCTACCATTTCGTAGATAACATTGTAGTAACGCACATCTACGCCCGCAGATTCCGCCAACTTACGCGCAGCTACATCGGCACGGGCATTAAAACCAATCGCGATTGCCTTAGAAGCCAGCGCCAAATTAATGTCGGATTCGCTGATCGCGCCCACGGCACTATGAATTAGGTTAACTTTGACTTCATCGTTAGATAATTTTTGCAGGGCATGTGCAATAGCTTCACAAGAACCCTGCACATCGGTCTTGATAATCAATGGCAACATACGCACTTCGCCTTCTGCCATCTGTTCGAACATATTTTCCAGCGTAGCGGCCTGCTGCTTGGCTAATTTCACAGCACGGAACTTGCCTTGACGAAACAAAGCAATTTCACGTGCTTTCTTCTCATCCGAAAGCACTAGCACACTTTCACCCGCCACAGGCACTTCGGATAGCCCCTGAATCTCCACTGGAATTGACGGCCCTGCCTCATTTATTGCCTTACCATTCTCATCCAGCATGGCACGCACGCGTCCGGATACTACGCCGACTAGCACTGCATCCCCTCGCTTCAAGGTGCCAGACTGTACCAGTATGGTCGCCACTGGCCCCTTGCCCTTGTCCAACCTAGCTTCAATCACAATGCCCTTAGCCAAGCTTAGCTTGGGTGCAGTGAGTTGCAGCAATTCAGCTTGCAGTAACACGCTTTCCAACAAGGAGTCGATACCCAACCCATTCTTTGCAGACACTTCAACAAACATAGTGTCACCGCCCCAGTCTTCCGGTACCACACCCTCTGCAACCAATTCTTGTTTTACGCGCTCGGAATTGGCATCAGGCTTATCAATCTTAGTCACCGCCACTACGATGGGTACGTTGGCTGCCTTGGCATGGTGGATTGCCTCTTTGGTCTGCGGCATTACACCATCGTCGGCTGCCACCACTAAAATCACAATGTCCGTTACTTTCGAACCACGTGCCCTCATTGCCGTAAATGCCTCATGGCCCGGTGTATCAAGAAAAGTAACCATGCCGCGCGGCGTATTCACATGATAAGCGCCGATGTGCTGCGTGATGCCGCCTGCTTCGCCGCTGGCCACACGGGTTCGACGGATATAATCTAGCAACGAAGTCTTACCATGATCAACGTGGCCCATCACGGTAACTACCGGAGCGCGCGGCTCGAGAGGAGCATTCTTGTGCTCTTCAGATTCTGTCAGATAAGCACTAGGATCATCCGCCTTGGCTGGCTTGGCAATATGCCCCAATTCTTCCACCACAATCATCGCGGTTTCTTGATCCAGCACCTGATTAATGGTCACCATGGAGCCCAGTTTCATTAGTGCCTTGATAATTTCGATGGCTTTGATTGACATTTTCTGTGCCAATTCAGCGACACTAATTGTCTCTGGCACCATAACCTCATGCACAACTGGTTCCGTCGGCAAAGAGAAAGCGTGCTGAGCGGTTTCTTCTTGCTTGACATGCTTGGCATGATGGCGTGGGCTAACGCTTCCACGGCCAGCCGTCCAACCGCCAGGTCGCGCATCAATGACGGCTGGTGTGCGTTTTTTATGACCAGCCTCGGTCCATGGACTGACTTTATCTGGAGCAGCGGCTTTAACACCTTTTTTGGCCGCAGGCCGAACAACCTTATCACCAGGCTTGGGCATAGGCTTATGCAACGTACCTTCGGCCAAATCAGGTTTAGCAACAGGGATTGCCGCTACTTCAGCAATTGAAACTACATTCGTTTCTGGCTCTTTAACGGGCGGCACCACGGGTTCGACAACGGGCGCCGCTTTGCGTTTAGCGTGTTCTTTCTTAGCTTGAACTTCGGCGGCTTGACGCGAAGCTAATTCTGCCTGATTACGTGCTTCTTCAGTACGCAGAGCAATTTCCTGCTCGCCTAATATTTCCACTTTTGAGGTCTTTAACACAGGCTGCGTGGTGATTTTTGCTACAACAACAACTGGTTGTTCTATCTGGGAAGCTGTGATTGGTGCAACCACGCGCTTCTTGCGCACTTCGACTTGAATGGTGCGCGCCCTGCCTGTGCTATCTGCCTTCTTGATCTCCGTGGTTTCACGGCGAGTCAATGTAATTTTTTTATTTTTAGCACTGCCACTACCATGCGTACTGTGCAGATGCTCCAGCAACTGCGCCTTATCCTGCTCCGATATGCTGTCTGATTCCTGCTGTTTGGCAATCCCGGCCGCCTGTAGTTGTTCAAGCAGCAATCCAACCGGCAAGCTGAGCTCGCCAGCAAATTGCGCTACATTCATTTTTCCCATCACTACCCCTTAACCCCAAAATTTGAGACTTATAGCCCTCAATACTCAACAGAAACAGCTAGCCAGAACCGATTTAAATAATTTATGCCCTCGCTAGTCTTTGCCAAGCAAGGTTTTGTTCAATCGAATATACATAAATGACCACATTGACCCTTTACAGAATTTGTATATTTAATAATATATGGGATATATATCATGCAAACTTATGGATCGTTCGGGTTAATATAATTATTCTCAATCAACTCCACCTTAAACAAACCAAGGAGCGCGTGCTGCCATAATTAACCGATTTGCGCGTTCTTCATCTACGCCTGCCTGCTCAACCAGTTCGTCCACGGCCAAATCAGCAAGTTGTTCCTGTGTGCCGATACCCTTGCTTGCTAGAACGCGCGCGGTTTGCTCGTCCATACCCTCAAGTTTAACTAAGTCCTCAATGTTATGCCCCACCAGCTCTTCGTTGACAATTGCTGCAGTCAGCAGAGCATTACGCGCACGGCTACGCAACTCGTTCACTGTGGCCTCATCCAGTGATTCGATTTCCAGCATTTCATTCAGTGGCACATAAGCCACTTCCTCTAGTGTATTAAAACCTTCCTGGACTAGAATATCCGCCACTTCTGCATCCACATCGAGCTTGTCCATGAATAAATCACGCACCTTGGAAAATTCCTGCTCATTCTTCTGGCTGGACTCTTCCATCGTCATGATATTAAGTTCCCATCCGGTCAACTCACTGGCCAGACGTACATTCTGCCCATTTCGACCAATAGCCTGCGCAAGATTTTCTTCCTCAACTACCACATCCATGCTGTGATTGTCTTCATCTACCATAATACTGGTCACGTCAGCCGGGGCCAAGGCATTAATTACACTGGTAGCAGGGTCTTCCGACCACAATACAATGTCCACACGCTCGCCCGCCAACTCATTGGTTACAGCCTGCACACGTGAACCACGCATGCCCACGCAAGTGCCAATAGGATCTATCCTCTTATCATGGGAGCGCACCGATATCTTTGCGCGAACACCTGGATCGCGCGCAGCACTAATTATCTCCAGCAGTCCCTCCTCAACTTCCGGAACTTCAAGTTCAAACAATTTAATCAAGAATTCAGGCGTGATGCGCGACAGGGTAATTTGTGGTCCCCGTATTGAACGATCCACACGCAACAAATAGGCGCGTACACGATCTCCAACGCGCATATTTTCCTTTGGAATCATCTGATCACGTGGCAGCAGCGCTTCAATTTTACCAAACTCAATAATGGCATTGCCACGCTCGATACGCTTCACGGTACCGGATACCAAATGCTCCTTTCGCTCCATGAAATCATTTAGAATCTGTTCGCGCTCAGCGTCACGGATTTTCTGAAAGATCACCTGTTTAGCTGCTTGTGCACCTATACGTCCAAAGTCAATGGACTCCAAAGGCTCTTCAATAAACTCTTCCAACTGGATATTCGGATTACGTTTCCGAGCCTCGCTAAGTTTGACGTGCAGATCAGGCGTTTCGAAAGTTTCATCATCCATCACCTGCCAGCAACGAAATGACACATACTCACCCGTGTTACGGTCAATACTGACACGTACATCAGACTCCTCGACGAAACGCTTCTTGGTTGCAGACGCCAAAGCAGACTCCAGCGCACCAAACACGATTCCCTTATCCACGTTTTTTTCACGCGCCAAGGCATCAACTAACAATAAAACTTCACGACTCATCACTGCCTCCAACCAACCCGAATGTTTTTTAAACTAACGCGCTCACTCGCTTATTTTTTATACTTAAAATATTTACTATGTTAAATTTTATGTAAGCCAGATGGTTTATGTAAGCCAGATGGATATATAGCCATCCTGCTCTTTCACCTTGCGGGGCCAAACAAACATAACTTTTTTATGCATAACGCGTAAAGCGAATTTAAAAGCATTCGGTTTAAGCAAATCTTTCGCCACAAGCAAACGGTCATAATATTAAAATGTAGGCACTAAATGCGCCTTATCCAAATTCGATAACTCGATCAACACCTGCTTGTCATCCACATCTAACTGTAATACACCATTCTCAAGACTACCGAGAATGCCGATAAAATTCTTACGACCTGCCAACGGGATGCGCAATTTTAACTGCGCCTTCTGGCCGCGAAAACGTATAAAATCTGCTTCCTTTTTGATCGGCCGATCCAACCCCGGAGATGAGACTTCAAGGCGCCCGTAATTCACCCCCTCTACTGCAAACAAGCGAGTCAACTGGTGACTGACTAATTCACAATCTTGCACCGTAATTCCCGTTGCCTGATCGAGAAGTACTCGCATCAAGCCTCTACCAGATAATTCAAAGTCAACCAACTCATACCCCAAGCCAGTCACCGTCGTTTCCACCAATCTCGCCACATCCATAATCATGCCCACAAATAAAAAATGGGCCTAGGCCCATCTGGAAAACTGCACGGATTATAGCAAAAATAATCTATTAGTGGAAATTGACCTCACTATATTACTATTCTACAGGGTTTTGTGTGATCAATTATTTGACTATCTCATCATTAACTAATGATGTAATTTTTACGTCGAGTAATCTACAGAGAGTATTTCAATGGAGAACATCATAAGAAACGCAGAATTTATGCAATAGATTACTTCAATCCATGAATTCAATCGTCATTCAACACAAACTGCTAACACTTCGTAAACTAACAATCCGACAAGTCCGAACTAGATTAGCAGAGCGAGTATTTCACGGATTTCGCGGCGTAATTCAGACCAATTAGCGGATGTTTGATGTAGTTTTGGCTGTGAATCTTCTACCCGTTGCTCGATAAAGCTATTGAGGCGACCACGAGCTCCACTGATCGTGAAACCCTCTTCATACAGCAATTGCCTGATACGACGTATGAGTAAAACCTCATGATGCTGGTAGTAGCGTCGATTACCACCTCGTTTTACTGGCTTAAGTTGGGTAAACTCTTGCTCCCAATAACGCAATACATGCGCCTTCACCCCGCACAAGTCACTTACTTCACCAATGGTGAAATACCGCTTCGCCGGAATCAATGGCAAGACGGAATTAAGCTTGTAGTTTTCCATGATAGTTCATCTCCACCATACTCTTGAGTTTCTGGCTGGGATGAAAAGTGACTACACGACGTGCCGTTATGGGGATATCTTCCCCTGTCTTAGGGTTGCGCCCAGGACGCTGAGGTTTATCACGTAGCTGAAAATTGCCGAAACCGGACAACTTGACACTTTCACCATGTTCCAGTTGAGCACGAATTTCCTCGAAATAGGACTCAACCATATCTTTGGCTTCACGCTTATTCAAACCAACTTTCTCAAACAGTAGATCCGCGAGCTCTGCTTTGGTCAATGTCATTGATCACCCCTTATATACGCACCTGCGCACCATGTTGTTGCAAAACCGCAGTCAAGCGCGCGATACTTAGTTCAATTTCACTATCAATTAATGTTTTTTGAGTATCTTGCAATAACACACGGAAAGCAAGGCTTTTTTTTCCATCCCCCACACCTTTACCACGATACAGATCAAACAGCGCAAGTTCTGCCACATAAGTGGTATTGCTACCTAGCATAGCGTCCAATAAAGATTGAACCGTCACACTTTCATCCACGACTACGGCAAGATCGCGACGCACTGGCGGAAATTTAGAAATCTCGCTGGCATGTGGTACATTGGTGGATATCAAAGCATCAAGCTCAACCTCAAACCACACCACTGCCTGTGAAATTCCATACTGCTGCAACCACTTCGGATGCAACTCTCCTATCCAACCCACTACCTGTCCATGCAGCAAGATTTGTGCCGAACGCCCAGGGTAGGAGGCAGGATGCGGTGATGCTATAAAACTTAATAGCGCTGGAGCAAACAGCGCTTCTACATCTGCCTTTACATCGTAAAAATCCACGCTACGCGCCGCCGTCCCCCATTGTTCAGGAAGCTGTGTGCCATAACACAATCCGGCGAACCGCTCACGTTGAGCATGATTGTCACCTGTAAAACATACTCCTACTTCAAACAAACGCACACGCGATTGTTTACGTACAAAGTTTATACGCAAAGCACCGATCAAACCACCTAAAAGACTGCTACGCATTACCGCCAATTGACTGGAAATAGGATTTTTCAAGGTAACGGGCGTAGTATTAGCATACAAATCACGCTCGACCGCTGCATCAAGAAAAGCATAACTGATTGTTTCCTGGTAGTCACGTGCCACTAAGATTTGACGCAAACAAGACACTGAACGTTGTGTTTCTGTTTGCGGCACCATAATAACTGCGGTTTGTGGTGGCTGTGCCGGAATGTTATCGTAACCAGCTATTCGGGCGATTTCCTCGATCAAGTCTACTTCCAATGACAGGTCAAAACGATAGCTAGGCGGTGCCACATGGAAATCATCACCATGCTGTTCAAATTTAAATTGCAAGCGCTGCAACAGGGCAGTGATTTGGGCAGGATCCAGCATAATACCCAATACGCGTTTTACTCGACTTGTGCGTAACATTATCGCATCGCGTGCTGGCAATTTCCCACGCACCTCGCTAACCACACCAGCTTGCCCACCACAAATCTCCAGCAATAATTGCGTTGCACGCTCCAATGCCATGCATGTCGCGGCAAAATCTACACCGCGCTCAAAACGATATGAAGAATCAGTGGAAAGGGTCAATCTACGCGCCTTTCCAACAATTGCATCGGGTACAAAGAAGGCACTCTCCAGAAAGACATCACGAGTAGCTGTTTCCACACTGCTTGCCACGCCGCCCATAATTCCAGCCAATGCCAGCAATCGCGTATCATCTGCAACCACCAGCATATCATCCTGCAACAGGACGTTTTGTCCATTGAGCAAAGTCAATTCCTCATCTGCTCGCGCATAGCGCACTGTAATGCCACCAGCAATTTTTGCCAAGTCGAAGGCATGGAGGGGCTGACCAAGTTCGAGCATGACGTAATTGGTAATGTCTACCACCGCATTGATACTGCGCAGCCCGCCGCGCTCCAGACGGCGCATCATCCATGATGGCGTCGTAGCAGCGGAATTCACACTGCGCACGATGCGGCCGCAATATAATTGGCAAGCTTCGGAGGCATCAATGTTTACCACTAAAGTTTCAGTCAAACTCGACGGAACGGGATCAACCTGCAACGTATTTAATGTGCCGCCGGTAATCGCTGCCACTTCACGCGCCACGCCCACCATGCTTAAGCAATCACTACGGTTAGGTGTAAGCTTCAAAGTAAATAGCATATCGTCTAATTCTAGATATTCTCGTAGCCCCCTCCCCACCGGCGCATCCTCAGGCAACAACCATAGACCCTGGCTTTCTTCAGCCAATCCCAATTCACTGGCAGAACACAACATACCGAAGGAATCGACGTTGCGCACCTTGGCTTGCTTTATAACAAAATCACCTGGCAATACCGCGCCGATGCGGGCGCAAGGTACTTTTATACCAACGGCAACATTGGGTGCGCCGCAAACAATACTCAGCGGCGCAGCCTCGCCCACATTGACTTGACACACACTGAGCCGATCCGCATTGGGATGTTTGATCACCGCCAATACTTCCGCCACTACTACATTGTTGAATACAGGCGCGACTGATTCCAGCGCTTCCACTTCCAGCCCAGCCATGGTCAACGCATGAGCCAGCTCATGACTGGAAAATTCGGGATTAATCCAGGATCTTAACCAATTCTCGGAAAATTTCATGCTAGTTGAATTGCTTCAAAAATTGTAAATCACCTTCATAGAACAGGCGTAAATCTGCCACGCTATAGCGCAACATCGCCAAGCGTTCAACCCCAAGGCCGAAGGCAAAACCCAAATATTTTTCGCTATCGATATTGACATGTTGCAGCACATTCGGATGCACCATACCACTCCCTAACACCTCCAGCCAGCCAGTATGGCTACACACGCGACACCCCTTGCCATTGCACTGCACACACTGGATGTCCATCTCTGCCGACGGCTCGGTAAATGGAAAGAACGAGGGACGAAAGCGAACCTGTAGATCATCACGCTCGAAGAAACATTGCATAAAATTCGACAGCACACCCTTTAGCATAGAGAAATTCACATCCTCATCAATCCACAGGCCTTCCACCTGATGAAACATGGGCGAATGGGTCACATCCGAATCGCAGCGGTACACCCGCCCCGGCGCAATAATTTTCAGTGGCGGTGCATTATTTTCCATATAACGGATCTGCACCGGTGAAGTGTGGGTACGCAATACATGTTTTTGGTCGACGTAAAACGTGTCATGCATAGCACGCGCCGGGTGGTTTTCTGGAATATTGAGCGCTGTGAAGTTATAAAAATCGCTCTCGATTTCCGGACCCGATGCAACAGTAAAACCAAGTGAATGAAACAGGCTCTCAATGCGCTCAAGCGTGCGCGTGACCGGATGCAACCCACCACAGCCCAACCCTCTACCCGGCAGGGTAACATCCAATGCCTCTGCCTTAAGTTTAAGCTGTAGCTGATTATACTGCAGAGCTTCGCGTCTTTGCTGCAAGGCACTTTCGATCCCCTGCTTGACCTGATTGATCCGAACGCCTGCTGCTGGGCGCTCTTCGGCGGACAATTTACCGAGACCTTTCAACAACACAGTCAAACGACCTTCTTTACCCAGATAACGTGCCTTAACTTGCTCCAATTCCGCTGCCTGTTCAATTGCGGCAAACTGTTTTAGTGCTTCGTCGAGAATTTTCTCAAGTTCTTGCATGACAATTATTTATTATGTATCTACCTGACAAGGAAGACAGAGAGGTTAACGGCGTAATCGAACCGAGATCGCAAATTACACGAAAATAGCTCAAAAAAATTAATTTTTAATCAAACACATAACCTGAACGGCCTTGTAAAAAACAAAAAAGAGGCGCCAAACGCCTCTTGAATGTAGTTTAGCTTACGTTTAAACGCCGAGGCTGGCTTTGGCCTGTCCAACAATCTGTATGAAGGCAAGCTTATCAAATACAGCAATATCGGCCAGTACCTTGCGGTCGATGCTAATCGCAGCTTTCTTCAGACCGTTCATAAACACACTGTAGCTCAGTCCTTGCTCACGTGCCGCTGCATTGATACGTGCAATCCACAATGTACGGAACTGGCGCTTACGTTGTCGACGATCACGATAGGCGTATTGCCCAGCTTTCATCACCGCTTCTTTGGCAATACGATAGACATTTTTACGGCGGCCACGATAACCCTTGGCCAGATCCAAAACTTTCTTATGACGCGCTCGCGCCGTTACACCACGTTTAACTCTTGGCATGTTTACTCCTTATGCGTAAGGCATCATGGCGCGAATAGACGCCGTGTTGCTTGCGTGAACTTCGGTAGTACCACGCAATTGACGCTTGCTCTTGGTGGTCTTTTTGGTCAGGATATGGCGTTTGAATGCTTGTGCGCGCTTGATACTGCCGCCTGCACGCACTTTGAAGCGCTTTGCAGCACCACTTTTTGTTTTCATTTTAGGCATAACAACTCCTTAATATTTGATGACACCAGGAGGTTTCTGACAGAAACACTTAAGAACCTGGGATCACTTATTTGGGACTGTTTACTGCTGCTAAACAGCTCTGGCCAGTCCCTTAACCCGAGCAGTGTCAAAAATATCGGCCCAAAAAAACCGCAATTTACCACATTAAATTATTTTTTCTTCGGCGCCAGTACCATCACCATCTGACGGCCTTCCATTTTAGGGTACTGTTCCACGGTACCGTGCTCTCCAAGATCAGCCATGACCCGCTCCATCATTTGCATACCAATGTTCTGATGCGCAATCTCACGTCCACGAAAACGTAACGTGATTTTGGTCTTATCACCTTCCCCTAGGAATCGAATCAGGTTACGCAATTTGATATTGTAATCACCATCATCCGTACCTGGCCTGAACTTAACTTCCTTAATCTGAATCTGTTTTTGTTTAAGCTTGGCCTCATGCTGCTTCTTGCTTTCAGCATATTTGAACTTGCCAATGTCCATAATACGGCAAACGGGCGGCTCCGCCATCGGCGCAACTTCTACCAGATCCAAATCTGCCTCTTCAGCTAAGCGTAACGCTTCCGCGACTGCCACAACACCGAGTGGCTCCCCTTCCACACCAACCAGCCGCACCTGAGGTGCTGTTATTTGCTCGTTAAGGCGTTGTTCTTTATCCTGAGCTATTGCAGTTTCTCCATTAAAAAATTAAACCGTGCTATCCGCTTGCAATTCCAATTGCAGGTGTTGTAATAACACCGCCATCGACATTTGCCCAAGATCCTCACCTTTTCGGGTTCGCACAGAAACTAATTCAGCAGCCATTTCCTTATCGCCCACAATTAGCTGATAAGGAAGTTTCTGCAAGCTATGTTCGCGTATTTTATAGGTAATCTTCTCATTGCGCAAATCCAGTTGCGCACGGAACCCGGCTGCGCGCAAAGTTTCCGCAACCTGAGTCGCATAAGCATCCTGCGCCTGCGAGATATTTATCACCACCATCTGCACTGGCGCAAGCCACAACGGCAGCGCTCCGGCGTGATTTTCCACCAGAATGCCTATGAAACGTTCGAGTGAGCCCAATATCGCGCGGTGCAACATCACGGGCACTTTGCGCGTATTGTCTTCATCGACAAATTCGGCACCAAGGCGACCCGGCATGGAGAAGTCCACTTGTATCGTACCGCACTGCCAGGAGCGGCCAATGGCATCCTTGATATGAAATTCGATCTTCGGACCATAGAACGCACCCTCGCCCGGCAACTCTACCCATGACATGCCGGAAGCGCGCAAAGCACCGCGCAAGGATTCTTCGGATTTATTCCAAATTTCATCAGAGCCTACTCTGCCTTCCGGGCGTAGCGCCAACTTCACCGCCACATCGTGAAAGTCGAAATCTTTATAAACTTTCAGCACCAGCGCATTAAAGGCCGTCACTTCGGATTCTATCTGACTTTCGGTGCAAAAAATGTGGCCGTCATCTTGCACAAAACCGCGCACCCGCATCAATCCATGCAAGCCGCCGGACGGTTCGTTGCGATGGCATGAGCCGAACTCTCCATAGCGCAGCGGCAACTCGCGATAAGAGCGCAGATCGGCATTGAACACTTGAATATGGCCGGGACAGTTCATCGGCTTGATGGCGTATTCGTGTTTTTCCGACTCGGTAGTGAACATACCAGCCTTGAAATGCTCCCAATGGCCCGATTTTTCCCACAGTACGCGGTCAATGATTTGTGGGCAACGCACTTCCTGATAGCCGTTGTCAAAATAAACACGACGCATATATTGCTCGATCACCTGCCACACTGCCCAACCTTTGGGGTGCCAGAACACCATGCCCGGCGCTTCATCCTGCATGTGAAACAGATCAAGATGTTTGCCAAGACGGCGATGGTCGCGCTTTTCCGCTTCTTCCAAGCGGAAAAGATAAGCATCCAAGTCTTCCTTTTTTGCCCAAGCCGTACCGTAGATGCGCTGCAACATTTCATTCTTGGAATCGCCGCGCCAATAAGCACCCGCCAGCTTCATCAACTTGAACACCTTAAGCTTGCCAGTGGACGGCACATGCGGGCCACGGCACAGGTCAGTGAAATCACCCTCAGTGTAAAGTGACACGACCTGCTCGACAGGAATAGATTCGATAATCTCCGCCTTGTAATACTCCCCTATGCTTTTGAAATAGGCTACCGCTTCATCGCGCGGCAGCTCTGTACGCGTTACCGGAATATCACGCTTGGCTAATTCAGCCATGCGTTTTTCAAGCGCCGCTAAATCATCCGGGGTAAACGGACGTGCATAAGAGAAGTCATAGTAAAACCCGTTTTCAATCACCGGGCCAATAGTCACTTGAGCCTCGGGAAATAACTCCTTAACTGCGTAGGCCAGAAGGTGTGCAGTGGAATGGCGAATAATCTCCAACCCGTCTTCATCCTTATCGGTGATGATGGACAAAGCTGCGTCAGCGACAATAAGATAAGAAGTATCAACCAGATGCCCATCTACTTTTCCGGCCAACGCCGCACGCGCCAAACCCGCGCCTATACTCTGTGCAACTTCGGCGACGGTAACGGGCTGCGCAAAACTGCGTTGCGAGCCATCTGGCAATGTAATACAAGGCATATTTATATATTTATTTAGTTAAAATTAAAAGTAATGTACTCGCACACTCAAACAAACTGCGTCAAATGTCTATAAAAAACTGAATGCGGCAGAGCCGCATTTATTATATTTATATTTTGTTAAGGGTGTGAATAATTTTGTTTATATGGTCATATGGCTACTTGGCTTTAATAAGGAGTGAGCATAACTAAAGCAAGGAAAGCACCCTCATCGGATTAATTGACCAAATTACTGACTGACCAACAAAAATCTGACTATCTGGTAAGTGAAGATAACTTGCTCACACAGCTCACCAAAATTGTCAGAAATCTAAACTGTGCAACAAATGACAACCAATGACCACGATGCTTCCACCATTGCTAAATTTAGTATTTGCACATTAAACGGAATTTCGGATACTCAAAAACTGGCGGGAGCAACAGGCCACAAATACGGCGTAGTTTCTATAGCGGATCGCACAAGAATCCAGCGATTTCGAATTTCAAGTTTAAAACAAAATATGTGATGAACAAACACTCACGGACAAAATGCACTTCTGTTGTAGTTGGATCTTGAATTCGCCCTGACTAATATCTCTGCATTACCTGCGCAGATGAATATTAAAGAAGCTGACTGTGCGTTACCACGCCAGCTTTGCAGCTGCTTCATCGTAACACGGCGTGGTGTCATTGTTGAAACCATGCTGCACACCTGAGTAGATGAACGCTTGATAATTGACGCCAGCAGCCTTCAGCGCAGTCTCATATTTCGGCCATCCACCTGTGATGCGGTCGTCTTTCTCGGCGTAGTGCAACAACAGCGGTGCCCTGATCTTGGCTACATCTTCATTTGATGGCTGACCACCATAAAAGGGGACGGCGGCATCCAGATCGGGAAGACGCGTCGCCATAAATTGGCTATTCCGCCACCGTAACAGAAACCCACCACGCCAACTTTGCCATTGCCTTCGGGAAGCTTTTTCAAAAAACCAAACGCAGCAACAAAATCCTCTTTAGTCTTGGTCTGATCAAGTTTAGAAAAGAGTTCTCGTGCTTTGTCTTCATCCCCTGGGTAACCGCCTAATGGATACAGCGCATCCGGTGCAAAAGCGATAAAATTATCCAGCGCCAGACGGCGCGCTATATCTTCGATATGTGGATTCAGCCCGCGATTCTCATGTACCACCAACACGACAGGCAATTTACCTTTGGCTTTGGCAGGCTGCATCAGATAACCTCGCAATGTCCCATAACTCTGCGGCGAAGAATATTCCACATAGCTTGTCGTAATACGTGAATCATTGCTTGCAACTTGATATGCGTCGGCAAAGCGTGGATTCAACGCATCTAGCAAACTTAAGGCTGTGACGCCACCTGCGAATTGAGCGACCGATTGCAAAAAACCTCTACGAGAAATATCACCATGTACGTACTTATCGAATAATTTCAATACTTCAGGATGAAAATCCTCTGCAGTTTTACGTCTCACGTCCATAGTAACCTTCCGCAATCATATTAAATTAAATTAAAGACTGTGTTCGTAAATCATGTTGGTAGCTCATCTGGTGAGCTACTCTGACGTGCATACTGTATGTCACGGTGCATGTGCACCGGTTCATGCAGGAGGCAGGAATGAGAAGGCCGGAGTTGAAACGAATCACTGCCGCGTTACGGCAACTGACGCCCGCTCAGCGTAAGCGTGTAGCGGTTGAATTGGCAGCGCTGGACGCGCAGCCGGCATCGACTATGCTTATCGAGGGGCGCTTCGCATGTGGCGCGACGTGCCCGCACTGTAAGTCGATGCACGTGATTCGGAACGGCCACGCCAACGGATTGCAACGCTATCGTTGTCGGGAGTGCTGCAAGACGTTTAGTGCCCTGACCGGCACTCCGTTGAACCGGTTGCATAAGCGGGGCAAGTGGCTTGACCAGGCGCAGGCACTGCACGACGGTCAGACGCTGCGAGAGACTGCCCGTGCCTTGCGAATTCACCTCAGCACCGCACACCGCTGGCGGCATCGCTTTCTGGCGGTACCCAAGACCGTCCAGCCGCAGGCACTGACTGGCATTGCCGAGGCTGACGAAACAATGTTTTTGCTGTCGTTCAAGGGAAAGCGGAGCGGTCTGGATCGCAAGGCACGAAAGCGCGGCGGGAAAGCTACCCAGCGCGGCCTCTCGCACGAACAGGTGCCGGTACTGGTTGCTCGTGATCGTGCCGGTGCGACGATGGATTGTGTGCTGAAGGCAATGGACATGGCAACGTTGTCTGTTGCGCTGAAACCGTTCTTGGCGAAAGAGGTTGTACTCTGTACCGACGGTAGCAAGGCGTTTGCCGGCGCAGCACGTAAATTGGGTATCGAGCATCACGCTGTCAACCTGTCAGCAGGCATCCGCGTCGACGGTGTTTGGCACGTGCAGAATGTCAACGCTTACCACAGCCGGCTCAAAGCCTGGGTACAAAAGTTTCGCGGTGTGGCCACCTGCTACTTGGCCAACTATCCCGGCTGGTTTCGTGCCATTGACCGTGAAAAAGGCAATAGCCCGAAACCCCAGCAGTGGCTGGCTATGGCGATCGGTGAAACGGTCTAACAACATGATTTGCGAACACAGCCTTGTAATAAGTCGTTCAGTGTTTGCGTCGGGTGATCGCTGCGATGGCGCGTCACCCACTCCGCAGGGGAAATCAGGCAGGCGCAGAGTATTTCGCCAAAGGTTGCGCGGGAGGGCGTCGAAACGACGGTGAGCAGATGCGTAATCCATCTTGACAGGCATAGACTGACAGTTTGAACGTAGGACATGGGACACCGAATAAGAGTCAAAAAGACTCTTTGTGGTCACCGTCCTGCACGCTCTAAAAATCTTCGCGTGCAAGGCGCACGAACACACAAACCGTCCCTTCTGTCAACTGATTTTTACGCATTTTTGTCAATATCTTTACGTGCCCAATTTCAGCCCTATTAGGGCTGAATGTCTAAACTTGAGCATGTTGTTGTGAATGCTTATTTGTCATCGTTTCGCTCCATCTTTAATTCCCGTTCCGCGCGGAGCCAATCTTGAACGGTTTGGTTGTGCCGACGATTTTGTCTCTCTTACTGTTCATATACCCGCTTCGCGATCTGTGGCGTCGGGTTATCTCCTAATATCAAGGAGAGCTGGGCGGGGCTCACCACTCATCAGGCGCCCATGCGTAATCGTTACGCTTCGCAGCCTTTGCGCGAGCTCTTGGGTCAGTGCGCCATCCTTCAGGCGCCATTGCCAGTTTCCCTTTGCAATTCCGGGAAAATTCATTCGCGCTTCCGAACCCAGTTCGAGAAGGTCTTGCGCTGGAACGATGGCTGTTTCGGCCTGCGATGCCATCGCCTCACGGATCACGGCCCAGATCACCTCCCGGTTGTTTGCTCCCAGTTGTTTTTGCAAGGCTTGGCGCTGCGTGCTTGGCAACTTCCGATACCAGCCTGCCGTTGTGTCGTTATCATGGGTTCCGGTATAGACCACTGATTTCATCGGATGCTGTTCTGGTGGACCTGAATTGCTTTCGAGATTTGAGCCGAACTCGAATTGGAGCACCTTTGTGCCCGGGATCTGAAGTTGATCGAGTAAAGCCACTACTTCGGGTGTTTTGGCACCGAGATCATCCGCGATCAGAGGCAGTAACCCAAGGGCTTCGCGGGCTGCTTCAAAAAAAGAAGCGCCTCCGCCAGGGTGGTATTGCCCGTTCATAGCCGTCTTGGCTTGTGCAGGCACTTCATAGGTGCGGACAAAGCCGATGAAATGATCCAGCCGATTGACATCGAACCGTCCAAAAGCCGTCCGCAGGCGTTCGATCCACCAGCTGTAGCTCTGCTCTTGAAGCGCCTCCCAGCGATACACAGGAACACCCCACACCTGTCCTGTTTTGGAGAAATAATCGGGAGGAACTCCCGCAACCACTGTGGGGTTTCCAACGACATCCAGTTTAAAAAGCTCGGGATGAGACCAGACATCGGCGCTTTGGTGAGCCACGAACAGGGGAACATCGCCGATCAGCCCAATTCCTCTGGAATTGCAGTAAGCCCTTAACTCATTCCACTGCACCGAGAATTGCCACTGGACAAACTTATGGTAACGTATGTCTTTGGCAAAGTATTTCTGTGCGTGAATGATGGCGTTTGGCTTTCGCATTCGCAGCTCCTTGTTCCATCGGGTCCAATCCGAAGTGCCCTCTTTTCCCTGGATTGCCGAGAACAACGAAAAATCTTCAAGCCATAAAGACTCCGCGCGTACAAATGCGTCGAGCTCAGGTTGCCTGTCATCGTGCCTATTTTTTTCGAAATTTTCGAACGCTTTTTTTAAGCATTGCAGCTTCAAGCGTGCCGCCGCAAGATAGTTCACCTTTCCCTCGCTCCTGGTGATAGGAGGCTCGATATCCTGGCGGCCAAGGAGCCCCTGCTCCACCAACCGATCGGGACTTACCAGGAGCGGATTACCCGCAAAGGCAGACGGTGACTGGTAAGGAGAATTACCTCCCCCTGTCGGGCCGACGGGAAGCATCTGCCACCAACGCTGTCCGCTCTCGACCATGAAATCCGCGAACGCGGTTGCCGCAGATCCTAGGTCGCCGATGGGATATTCGTTGGCAAGAGATGTTGGATGGAGAAGTATCCCGGAGGAGCGTTTATTCATACTGCCCGCCCTCCCAAGGCAGATTCCTGCTTCCGTGCCAAAAGTATGGCGCTGGAGCGGGAGCTCAAGTGGTAAGTTTGTGGATCTTCCCAAAGCGGTTCCTTGTCCACAGCAAATAGATCTTGTGGTGCTTCGCGAGAGGTGTCAACGGCCAGATGCCACCGAGTCCCCGGTAGTACAGGAGGTAAACCGAAATCGACCGCATCTGTGCTGGCATTGAAAATCAGGAAAAGTGCGCGCTGCTCATCTTCATGGATCAGGCAGCCAAACTGCTTTTCTTTTGGATCAGCCCAGTTGGGCATTCCTCCTTGCGGGTCAAACCAATGTATATCGGCGTCCGTGTAGAATTGCTCCTTACTCAGAATCGGATGTGCACGACGAAAGTCGATCATGCCACGGGTGAAGCGGAAAATTTCCCGGTGCTGTTCCAGACAGCTCCAGTCATGCCAGCTCGTTTCGTTGTCCTGGCAGTAGGCGTTGTTGTTGCCGCCTTGCGTGCGGCGAAATTCGTCCCCGCTGAGCAGCATCGGCACGCCGCGCGATATCAGCAGGGTCAGCAGGAAGTTCTTGATCTGGCCTTTCCGTAAGGCCTCGATCCCAGCATCCGTTGTCTCGCCTTCAGTGCCGTAGTTCTCGCTGATGTTGTAGTCTGTCCCGTCATGGTTGTTTTCTCCGTTTGCTTCATTGTGCTTGTCGCGATAGCTCACCAGGTCATTTAAAGTGAAGCCGTCGTGGCAGGTGACGAAATTGATGCTGCTCTCGGGACCTTTGCCCGACTTGGTGTAAATGTCGGCACTGCCGCAGATGCGGCTGGCAAACAATCCGAGCATCCCATCATCGCCGCGCCAGAAACGCCGGATATCATCTCGGTACCGGCCGTTCCACTCCGCCCAACGCCGCTCTGAAAAACTACCCACCTCGTATGCACCGGCGGTATCCCAAGCCTCGGCGATGATTTTCGCGTCTCTCAAGATCGGATCTTCGGCGATCCGTTCGAGAAGGGGGGCATTAGCTAGGAGCTTGCCGGTGCAATCCCGGCCGAGAATCGACGCAAGGTCAAAGCGGAACCCATCCACATGCATCTCAACCACCCAGTAGCGCAACGCTCCAAGGATGTGATCCCGCACCATGGGATGGTTGGCGTTGATGGTATTGCCGGTACCAGCGTAGTTCTTGTAATAGCGTTGGTCTGACTCCAGCATGTAGAAAATTGAGTTATCAATCCCGCGGAAACATAAGGTTGGGCCCAGTTCGTTTCCCTCTGACGTATGGTTGAACACGACATCCAGGATCACTTCGATACCGGCCTGATGGAGCGCCCGGACCATTTCCTTAAACTCCAGCTTCTGTTGACCCATGCCTCCCGCACTGCTGTAGGATGCTTTCGGCGCAAAGAAGGCCACGGGATCGTAACCCCAGTAATTTCTGAGTGGCTTGCCTGTTTGCGGATTGATGCCCGGTACTTCGAATTCGTTAAACTCATAGATGGGCATCAATTCCACAGCTGTCACTCCCAGCTCTTTCAAATAGGGGATCTTTTCCATAAGGCCGCGGTATGTGCCGGGATGCTCCACGACGGAACTGGGATGAATGGTGAAACCACGAACATGCGTTTCATAAATCACTGTCTTTGACCAGGGATGTCGGAGCGGTTGGTCGTCATGCCAGTGGAAGTGCTCATTAGTGAACACGCATTTCGGCATGGCTTCAGCATCATCCACTTTCGAACAAACCAAGTCCCGCTCTGGCGCCGACAGGTCATATCCCCGCGCCGGGCCAAAATCCCAGTTTTGCACCCGCGAGATCGCTGTCGCAAAGGGGTCTATGAGCAGCTTGTGAAAGTTGAAACGATGTCCTTCCCTGGGCTGGTACGGACCATTTACTCGGTAGGCATAGAGTTGACCGGAACGAATTCCTTCAACCCATACGTGCCATATGTCACCAGTACGGTTGCGTGTAAAATCGAAATCAATAACCCTAGCTGGCGTTGCGTCTACGGGATGATCAAACAACTCCAGACGAACGTGGGTGGCATGACGGCTAAATAAGGAAAAATTAACCCCTCCCTCAGATTCATGGGTTCCAAAGGGCAAAGGAACACCTCTCCGAACTTCAGTATGTTCGGAGACATCTGCTACGTAATCATGCAGTGTGCGTTCAGGCGTATTCATGATTGTATTGAATTATCGCTGCCACAGAATTGGAGCGGCTCCTGCGCCGGACGTTTTGCCATGCCTTGCGCCTGTAGCAGTCAGAGTCGTGCTGCTCATGCTTGATTGGTCTTCGTCAGCGCTTCGCTTTTTGAGGCGATGCAGTACATCAGATCACTCCATGACTTAGCGAATGTTTCGGTGCCCTCGCGCTGAAGGCTGGCGGCAAGCGCCTCATCGTTGACGCCCTCGTGGGTGAATTCCTCGATGATAGCTTCCACCATTTCGGCATGAACCTCATCAAACGGCAAAACGTTATTTACTTTGCCGTGCTCGGCGAAGGCGAGCAGTGTCTTTTCCGGGATGGTATTGACCGTATCCGGCGCAGCGAGCGCTTCGACGTAAAGGGTGTCCGAAGCTGCGGGATCCTTGGTACCGGTACTGGCCCACAGCAAGCGTTGCGGTTGGGCACCGAAATCGGCCAGTTTCTGCCAACGCCTGGATGCCAGCAGATCGCGGTAGGCTTTGTAGGCGCGCATGGCGATGGCGATGCCAAGACGGTTGTTGCGTAACTCGCCCTGCGCTTTCTCCTTGACGGCCACGTCCCAGCGGCTGACGAAAATCGATGCCACGGAAGCGACCTTCGAATCCAGACCAGCGGCGATGCGCCGTTCGATGCCGCGCATATATGCTTCGGCCGCCGCAATGTAATGCTCGCGGGAGAACAGCAACGTGACATTTATCGGCACGCCCGCGAAGATCGATTCCTCGATCGCCCGAATGCCTGCACGGGTACCCGGGATCTTGATGAAAAGATTGGGACGTTGCGCACGCGCATGCAGTTGCGCCGCCGCCTTTATGGTGCCAGCGGTGTCGTCAGCGAGCAGGGGCGATACCTCCAGCGAGACCCAGCCATCGACTCCATCGGTAGCGTCGTGGACCGGCCGGAAAAGATCAGCGGCCTGGATCAAATCTTCCAGCGCAAGTTCAAAGAACAACCCCTCGCCCGATTTGCCGGCAAGCGTTTTTTGGCGGATCGCGTCATCGTAGAAATCACCATTTTTGATGGCGTGATCGAAGATCGTGGGATTGGAGGTCAGTCCTGTCACCGCATACTCCCTGATATAGCGGCTGAGTGTTCCGCTCGTCAGCAGTTCGCGCGTGATATTGTCGAGCCAGAGACTTTGACCGAGATCGTGCAGTTGTTGTGTGACGTTCATGATAGCTCCTATTATGTGAAGTCAGAATTGTGGATGCCGAGCAAGGCGGGAAAATCGACATTGATCAACTCGCCGATACGGTCAATCGTGATGTCAGCTGGCGAATAGATGGCGATATTGCTAGTGTCGAGCGCGTAGCGTCCTTGACGCGGGAAGACGGTTGTCAGACGATTGCCCCAGACCTTTTTCATCGCCGTCAGAATGCGCAGTTTGTCGTCCACCATGACGTAATGGCGAGCAGGGTAACGCTGTTCGACATCATCGAGCATTTGCTCTTTGTGCAGGTAAATCAGCACCCGTCCCTCGACCGCCTCCCATAATCCTGATCGCTGTACCTTGCGCGGCTGGAACACCACATCGCCATCCGACAGAATCACCGTCGGTACCCAACGGCGCAGATGTGCGATGAAGTCGAGCGCGCCAGGGTACAAGCGCTCTGCGAACGGATAATCCATCAGAAATGAAGACATCTTCAGCAAGCGCGGATCATTCATGGCACCAATACGGTAGCGCTGCAAGGCACCCAGATAGTCCGCATAGCCGAGTTCAACACGCAGCGCTTCAAAAATTTCCCAATATCGATCCCGGCTCTCGTCACCAAACTCATGCGCAAGATGGTCGCTCAGGTCGGCTACGATGCGATCATTATCGAGCAGCGTGTTGTCCACATCCAGCAGGAACACCACCTCGCTCGCCATTGTCATTTCGCCGCCTTCACCGGTATCGGGTAGTGCCAGTTTCCATCTGGCGCAATGAACGCATCAGCTTGTTTAGACCCCCAATTTCCGGGCTTGTAGCGGTGAATCCGGTGGTGGGTATAAAGAACTGGATCGACCACCGCCCAGGCGGCCTCAACCGCGTCCTCGCGAGTGAAGAGCGCGCCGTCGCCGGCCATGGTGTCTCTCAGAAGCCGCTCGTAGAGTGGTTTCTCTCCCGGCTGTTCATCCAGCAGGTAGAGCTCGTGCTGGTCGCCGACGAAATCCTTGCCTGCGCGTTTGACTCCGGCGGCGATGGCAACGACTGAGTTGGGAGAGAGCCGGCAGCGCAGATAATTGGCACGCCCGGCCACTGGCGTTAAATCGTCGAACAGTCTTTGCGGTGGCGGTTTTAACTCCACCAGTACCTCGGCTGCTGTTGCAGCCAGACATTTGCCGGAACGCAGGTACCACGGCACTCCCTCCCAGCGCCACGAGTCGATGAACAGACGTAGCGCGGAGAACGTCTCGACGTCTGATCCCTTCGCCACACCCGGCTCTTTCCGGTAACCGGCGTACTGGCCGCGCACCACGTCGTCCGGCTGCAGAGAGCGCATGGCCATCGCGTAAAGCGCCGGAAAGATCATCTTGTGGACGAGGTCGCCAGTCACGCCGAAGATCACCAATGCATCAGACGGCATCGTGCATTTATTGGTATTACCCATATCAACACATCTCCTTGCTTCTTCTCAGTCTCGAACGCCAGAAACTCAACAACTTATATTTATTCGGCGGCTGGACTGATAATCCTACCATCTACATGGTAGCCAGGATAGAAACGATTGCTCGACAGTCAGCCACTTCATTACCTCCATAGCTGCTCCGATTACTTCCGGCTAAAGCGATTAAACCGGGTAGGATTTACACCCACTGGAACAACGCCACCTTTTTAGGGCGCGCACCCATTCAGGTCATTCGTGCCGCCCGAAAGTGGTCATCAGAACTTTGCGTTCAGGTCAATCTATTCAAGTCATCCAGTAGCAATACGGATGACAAGAAGCCTCCAGTACAGCGCAGCCTTCATTCGCACAACATTTGGTTTCGGCGGTGCACCAAGCGCATTATGGTAATAAACATATGTTGGCGCGGCAGAAGACGAGAGTTCTTCAAGCGGATGGTGAATGGCAGGTACCAGAGAAGTTGAATACAAATCCATGGCTCGCCTCTTCTCTCAAAAGCTTGACGTAATCCTTCAGTGGTTTCATTCCATCCTGCGAAAGCCTGGCCGCGACCTCGTCGATTCGCAAACCGTATCCGGCCAGCACCAAATCTGGCGCCAACTCGAAAAGTGGAATGGCGAGAAACGGCCGTTCCAGGATTTCCGAGTCAGGAAGTCTGATGCCCTCCGCATCCATCGCTAGGTCGCCATATACAATCAAGTCGAGGTCTATCGTCCGTGGCGCATATTTTTCTTCTGTCCGCTTGCGCCCCAAATTGTTCTCGATGGCGCGCAACAGGCCGTACTTCACTTCCGCAGGGGGTGCTTCCGTTTCAATCTCCACTACGCAATTATAGTAAGACGGCTGCTCCGGGCGACCGAGCACATCGGTGCAATAGACCATGGATACGCCGATGAGGCGCGTTTGCAGGGCAATGCTGCGAATCGCGGCCCACACATTTTCTGCGGGTTCGATATTCGAGCCGATGCCGATGAAGGCACGTGCCATAGCCTCTCAGCGCTTCCGGGTAATTTCCACTGTCACGCTCCTGGCAAAGCGCAATGCATGCGGCTTTTCCACGCATACATCGACCTGTTGCACACCCTGCTGGTCGAGGCACGCTTCCGCAATGGTTTCCGCCAGTGCCTCTACCAGAAAATATTGGGAGCCTTCTGCCATCGCAAGGACGCGTTTCTTAAGTGCGCGGTAATCGACGGTGTCCTCGATGTGATCGCTTTTGCCGGCCTTGCGCAGATCGGTATAGATGGTCAGGCTAATCACCACATCCTGCTTTTCGCGGCGCTCACTTTCGTTGATGCCCAAAATGCAGCGCACAAGAAGATCACAAATGCGGATGCGGTCCATAACGTCCTTTCTATATTTTCCCGAGTTATCTGTAGTGGAAACCAACAAAAACAGCGGTGCAAACTAGCGGATGAGGCCGCGTAATTTCTCTGGCGTCATCCGTTCCCCTTTCCTGATGAGCGCGCGTGCCACTTCGACCTTGTCCCACACGTTGCACATCATCACGCCCCGAACCATCCCGTCGCGTAGGTAATAGATGACGCCGGTGTCGTTTTCCTTCTGCCAGTCGCCGAAGGTTTCCAGCCGCGAATCGATCTCACCGGTCGCCTCATAGCCAAACTCGAACAGGTCGGAGAAAAAATATGGCTGATAGGTAAAAGGCTCATGCGCGCCGGCCATATTCCGCCCCGCCCATTGCCCCTGGTTAAGAGCGTTGTCCCAGTGCTCGATGCGCATCGGCTGTCCCAGCACTCGGTAAGGAAAAAATGCGTTGTCGCCTGCGGCATAAATACCCAGATGAGAAGTTTCGAGGTATTCGTTCACCACGATTCCGTTGCCTACTTCCAGACCGCCGCTTCTGGCCAGTTCCATCTCCGGGATAACACCCACGCCAACGATCACGATATCCGATGCGATCGTCTCGCCATTCCCGGTGCGAGTGATGAATTTAGCACCGTCCCTGCTGAAAGAAACGGGTTTATCACCTGCCAGTATTCTGATGCCATTCTCTTGATAGCGTTGCTGTACTGCCCGCCCCAGATAGTCCGGAAGAACGCGATCGCAGAGGAGTGTGCCGGGAAAGATCATGGTGACATGCAGCTTGTTGATGTTGAGCGCAGCGGCCAATTCCGAACCGATGAACCCGCCGCCGACCACTACCGCAGACTTTCCCTCTGCGGCCAGGTCCCGTGTGCGTAGATAATCATCCAGATTACGGAAATAACAGATGCCATCAAGATCGCCACCGGGGACGTCCAGTGTCCGCGACTTGCAGCCCGTTGCCAGCAGTAATTTCCCGTAGCCGTAGGTCTCGCCATTGGTGGTGGTTATGGTTTTTTTTCCGGGATCGAGCCGAGCCGCCTTTGCTCCCAGCGCCAGGGTCACGGCATGAGTGTCGTAGAACGCGCGGTCATGGAGAAAGATATCCTCCACTTTCTTTTTGCCGAGCCACAACTTCTTGGACAGCGGTGGCCGGTCATAAGGCAAGTGACTTTCCTCACAGGCCAAAAGTATCCTGCCCGTCGTATCAAGCCCGCGAATACCCTGCACTGCCGACGCACCCGTCAGTCCCCCGCCCACAATCACATAATCGTAAATGTGCTCCATATCTTTCTCCCGGTGAATGAGTGAGGTTCATTATACGTCTATCCTAATAAGGGGTCATCAGAGAGCATTTTCCAATATGAAATGAGTCTGAAGGGTTATCGTATTTCCACCGAGGAATGAGTCTGAAATTGAACTTCTGAATCGGTCATTATGCGCAGCATGGGCGATCAATATGGAAGAAGCAGTGCGACACGAAATCGCTTGTAACAGTTGTTTCCACATTAATAAGGAGGAAACCATCAGTGTCACCTGATAAATCTAAGAGCCTGAATAAAGAGCGGCCTCGACCGTATAAGGACTGCATACTGGCAGTGTTCGATGTGCCGAGAACACCACTGCAATCTGCGGGACGATTTTCCACGCCTCGAAGCTGCCATTGACACACTGATTTTTGGGTATGCATCTGTTGAGTCAATCGAAGAACAGCATATCGGCGCTGGAACTCAAACGTCATTTGAGGGTGCGCTACAAGACTGCCTGGCTGTTGAAACACCAGCTGATGCAAATCATGACGGTGCGGGAAGAATCGCGCCAGCTCGACGGTCGCGTTGAGATCGACGACGCTTATCTGGGTGGGGAGTTGTTCGGCGGCAAGAGCGGCCGGGGCTCGGAGAACAAGGTGCCCTTCATCGCTGCGGTGCAGACCACTGAAACCGGCGATCCGTTGTTCGTTTGCCTGACCAAGCTGGAATTGATCAAAGACGCGATTACCCCGTGGGCGAAGAAATCGCTGTGCGCGTCGGTTAATGTCATTTCCGATAATTTGTGGTACTTCCGAACCGTCACAGAATCTGGAGCCACTCACAAGCGCACGTCACCAGCGGTACTGACTGCGGAAGCTGGAGAAATTTCGCGCGGTTAATACCCTCTTGGGCAATCTGAAAACGACGTACTCCGGAACCTACCATACGTTCGATTTCTCCAAGTACACCCATCGTTACCTCGCCGAGTTCCAATATCGATTCAACCGCCGTTTCGACCTGTCTGTCATTCTGGTCAGACTGCTTCGAGCATCGTCCGTCACTTTGCCCTATCCTGAGCGCCTCATTCGTGCGGCTGAACATTGTGGCTAATCAGGGAATGTTATATGTTCGATGGCGTACGTAAAGCGGAAAAATGAGGATTGCTAACCAACTATAGATCAACATAACCAGCAGCATTCCGTGGCCAAAAGTGCAGCGTCCATATCCGTGCAGACTAACCTCTGGTGTAGAGAATACAAGCGATGGAAATGACAGCTTTGCAAGAACAGCGACGTACCGAAAATTTCAGCTCTTTATATTGTGCTCCATGAGATTTCATTTCAACCTTGACCATATCTGATTCTTGACGAAATAGAGCAACGTAGTCAGCACGACCAGATAGGCGATTACATAGTAGCCTAGCCGGATACGCTCCGTTTCGTGCGGATCGGCTGCCCATGAAAGGAACGATACAATGTCGCGCGCCCGGCCTTGTATCTCGGTACGCTGCGCATCTTCGGTAGCAATGCTGATGCTGAGTATGTCGGGCATCTTGGTCCCGGGATAGACATGATTGCCCTGCATTCCCTCGGGGGTGAGGTAATAACCCACCAGATAGGAATACACATAGTTCGCTCCGCCGTCACGCGCTTTTACCATCAGAGTAAGATCAGGTGGTGCTTTGCCAAATGCCTGCAAGGCATCGCTATCTGACATCTGCGCAAGCAACGGTGCGTCCAAGGGTTGATTGCCACGCCAAACATCCACTTTCTGCTTATCCATTCCAAAGTTAACTAAATCGCGGTATTTGATGTACTTCATGCTATGGCAACTATGGCAAACATTCATCATGGTTTCGGCGCCACGCTCTACGGCTGGCACATCAGTCTCTATGCGTATTTTTTCCAGCGTTACGTCTGTCGCCCATGCATGTACACTGAAGCAACAAAACATCGCAATCTTCAGGAGCCTGTTCATGTTTTGTCGCCGCTACGGCGGCGATTCTTGAGTTTATGCTTCTCCATGGCGAGTGATTCGCTCTTCATCTGAGTCTCCACTTCAGGAGGCAAGCCGCGTTTGATCAGCCAGCGCTCTTCCGCTTTGGATATAAACGGGATGAACAAGAACGAGCAAAAATAGCACAACGTCGCTACCCGCCCGATCACAATAGTCTGATTGGTCGAAGGAATGTAGCCGACATAACCCAGCACCAACATATCCAGCAAAAAGAGGTAAAACTGCACCCTGTAGACAGGACGAAAATGCGCACCGCCGGGAATGCGCGATCGATCCAGAAGGGGCATAAAGGCAAACATCATCACTGATAAACCCATCGCCACCACGCCGCCAACCATATTGGGTACTGAGCGCAAAATCGCGTAGAACGGTAGGAAGTACCATTCCGGAACAATATGGTTTGGGGTCTGCATGGGGTTGGCCGGAATGTTGTTGGCTGGCTCCATTAAACTGTCAGGCAGGAAGAATACAAAACAGCAGTAAACGATCAAAAACAGCCCCAGTCCAAATAAATCCTTGATGGTGAAATACGGATGAAACGGGATGTTGTCCTTATCGGCCAGATTGATACCGCTTGGATTGCTGCTCTTCACCTTGTGCAGCGCCACCAGATGCACCACCACCGCGCCGATGATAAGGAATGGGAACAGATAGTGCAGTGCGAAGAAACGAGTCAGGGTGGCATCACCCACGGCGTAGTCGCCACGCAACCAGATAACCACCTGATCGCCGACAAAGGGAGTGACGCGAAACAGATCAGTGATTACCGTCGCACCCCAGAAAGACATTTGTCCCCACGGCAATAGATACCCCATAAAGGCAGTTGCCATCAACAGCAGTAACAAACCCTGTCCCGTCCACCACAGCAATTCGCGCGGCGCCCGGTAGGAACCGAAATACATCGTGCGCGCCATGTGGATGTAGATTACTAAGAAGAAGGCGGAAGCACCGGTCGAGTGCATATAACGCAACAGCCAGCCGTAATTCACGTCGCGCATGATGTGCTGGATGGAATCAAAGGAAAGCGCAATATCGGCCTTGTAGTGCATAGCCAGGAATATCCCAGTGACAGTTTGAAGCATCAGCACGAATCCGGCGAGAAAGCCGAAGTTCCACCAATAGCTGAGATTGCGCGGTGTGGGATAACCCGTCAGTTCATGCTTGACGAAGCTGGTGAGAGGAAAACGCTGATCTATCCAATTGATGATGCGGCTGGGCATGATCGTCTCCTAAGCCACTCCGATGACGATTTTGTTTTCCGTCACAAAGTGATACGGCGGCACCTCAAGGTTCTTCGGTGCGGGACCGCGTATGACGCGACCGCTTTCGTCATATTCACTACCGTGACAGTGACATACCCAACCTGGGCCTTCCTTGTTCGGCACACATCCCATGTGCGTGCAGACGCCGACTACGATAAGCCACCCAGGCTTTTGCACACGCTTGCTATCCGGCTCCGGATCGAACCCGCCATTAGAAGCGCCCGCCGTTTTGATCTGCTCTGGCGTACGTCGCATAATGAACACTGGCTTGCCCTGCCAGGCGATGGTATGCATTGCTCCCAGCGCAATATCGGATAGATCCACTTCAGTCTCTGCCTTCGCCAGCACATCTGAACTCGGATTCATGCTGTCGACAAATGGGATACAGGTTACGACTACGCCCGCGCCACCAACCACAGAAGTCAGTTTGATTAAAAAATTGCGGCGATCGCCATCGTTTAAAATCATTTTCTTCATCTTGCCGCCCCCCTGAGAATAATACCGATCACTAATTTAACGGCGCATCCTACGCCTGCATTCTGCCCTTCACAATAAATTCGATGAAAGAGCGAACGTGGTCATGAGTACGAAGTAAAAATACGCTTCAAAAAACACTCAGACATCCTTACAAGCCGGTTCTGTCGCATTAATGGCACTTCTAAAATTCGCCACCAATCGCTCCCTGAGGCGTTAGTTACGGCCAGAACTTTGAGATTATACGTCCATCACCGCTCTACCCAATCTTTCCATGCTCACACCCAAATACCCTAGCTTTTTTGATGTTGAGACACACACCGCCAAGTTGACGGTGATGGGTTACCCGCTGGTGAAACTCAATACCCAGGTCAACTGGGAAGCCTTTCAACCTGATTTGGCACGGGTACATGCCAAGGAAAAGAAGAGCAACGCCGGGGCCAAGCCGATTGACGTGGCTCCCATGTTCAAGATGCTGGGTCTCCAGCATGGAATGGCGATTCCAATTTATTTTGCTGGGTCTGTCGTCAAATATCACGAAGATCACACCCTTTCCGGCGCGTGTATAGCCAGCTTGGTGTTGGTATGGGGGATGCCAGCAGCAGACGCGGTAGCTACTATCTGGTGTGGACGCGCGATCGTGAAGATGCCCAGCGCGCTGGTGACACTCGGCTATATTGCTAACGCGCAGAACATTTTGATTTACCTCATCGCTACCCAGCAGGCCGATGGGCACTGGTTGCAAAATTAATGGATGGGCAGCAAACCTTTCTGGCAGGGCGTTGACAAGATGGATACGGCACTAGCGTAGTGCGTCAATTATAAGTGTACTTATTCAAGGTAGTACGAGCGCGGGTGACCTTGGCGAGGATGTCGCTGGCCTTTGCTGTCCAGACAAACGGCTTTGGTCTGGCGTTATGCACAGCGATATATTCGTTGATGGCGGCCTCCAGTTCGGCCACGCTGGTGAAGGCGCCACGACGAATGCGTTTGTCTGTAATGTCGCGAAAGAACCGCTCGACCATGTTGAGCCATGAAGAGCTGGTGGGTGTGAAATGGATATGAAAGCGTAGGTGCTTGACCAGCCAAGCCATGACCTCTGGGTGCTTGTGGGTTGCATAGTTATCCACGACCAGGTGCAGTCCTTGGTCTCGGCGTCTTGCGATCAATCATCTTGAGAAACTTCAGCCACTCCTGATGTCGATGGAGTGGGTCGGTCATTGACAGCACCTTGCCATCCAGCATATTCAGTGCAGCAAACAGTGTCATTACACCATTGCGTTTGTAGTCGTGAGTCATTGTTCTGCCTCTCGTCCGCGCTTGAGGGGTAGGCCAGGCTGCGTACGGTCAAGTGCCTGAATCTGCGTTTTTATCGCAACACAGCACCAGCGCATGCTCGGGCGGATCGAGGTACAGGCCAGCGATGTCCTCAAGTTTTTCAATGAAATGTGTATCATTGGAAAGTTTGAAAGACCCGACCCGATGCGGCTTGAGTCCATGGGCCATGGCGCAGCAACATCGAGTACACTTGTGTTTCTCGCACATGACGTCGAGATCGGCCTAATCCCATTACTTTCTACGCGAAGTTCCTATGACGAATTCACGCGAAGTTCAGACACCCCACGATTCCCTTGAGATGCGTCTCACCACCGCGGATGACCGCATCCGCCTGAGCGATTGGACGCCTCCGCAAGCAGGTGTAGTGCCTCGTCTTCATATCGGCAAGCGTTGGATGAATGCATTGTGGATCGTCCCGATTGTGACCGCGAACTTGATCGTCTGCGTCGCTGTCTGTCAAGAGTTACGCGCGATACCCGGGCACACCTGCGTCCGCGCCCACGGTTTACTCCGGCTTTCCCTGGTGGCTGCGCCTGTAGCACTTCTTCAATTTGTTCTTTATGGTGTTCATCATCCGCGCGGGTATACAGATCCTCACTGACCACCCACGCCTATATTGGAAGCGCGATTGCACCCCTGGCACGGAGTGGTTCCGCTTCCAAAAGGAAGTTCCTCGGAATCGGATCTGGACTTCGAAGGATGACTCGGTGACCATCCCGAAATGGCTGGGCATTCCGGGCATTCGCCACTCGATAGGGCTCGCCCGCTGGTGGCATTTCTCCTTCAATCTCTTATGGGTGATAAACGGCACGTTCTTTTTCATATTGTTGTTTACGACCGACCAATGGCAGAGGTTGGTGCCGACGACCTGGGCGGTTTTTCCCAACGCGCTCTCGACTGCTCTTCAGTATTGGTCGCTGAATTTTCCCGTAGAGCATGCCTGGACCCGTTATAACAGCTTGCAGCGACTCACCTACTTCATCACAGTGTTCATTGCCGCTCCCCTAGCGATCATCACCGGCTTGATGCAGGGTCCAGCCATCGCCAACAAGCTCGGCTGGTTCGCAAAAATACTTAACCGGCAAGCAGCCCAGACCATCCACTTCTTCGTGTTGTGCTGGTTTTTGCTTGGCTGTGTTCGTAAATCATGTTGGTAGCTCATCTGGTGAGCCACTCTGACGTGCATACTGTATATCAAGGTGCATGTGCACCGGTTCATGCAGGAGGCAGAAATGAGAAGGCCGGAGTTGAAACGAATCACTGCCGCGTTGCGGTAACTGACGCCCGATCAGCGTAAGCGTGTAGCGGTTGAAATTGCCGAGGCTGACGAAACAATGTTCTTGCTGTCGTTCAAGGGAAAGCGGAGCGGTCTGGATCGCAAGGCACGAAAGCGCGGCGGGAAAGCCACCCAGCGCGGTTTCTCGCACGAACAGGTGCTGGTTGCTCGTGATCGTGCCGGTGCGACGATGGATTGTGTGCTGAAGGCAATGGGTATGACAACGTTGTCTGTTGCGCTGAAACCGTTCTTGGCGAAAGAGGTTGTACTCTGTACCGACGGTAGCAAGGCGTTTGCCGGCGCAGCACGTAAGTTGGGCATCGAGCATCACGCTGTCAACCTGTCAGCAGGCATCCGCGTCGACGGTGCTTGGCACGTGCAGAATGTCAACGTTTATCACAGCCGGCTCAAAGCCTGGGTACAAAAGTTTCGCGGTGTGGCCACCTGCTACTTGGCCAACTATTTCGGCTGGTTTCGTGCCCTTGACCGTGAAAAAGGCAATGGACCGAAACCCCAGCAGTGGCTGGCTATGGCGATCGGTGAAACGGTCTAACAACATGATTTGCGAACACAGCCTAAATAAAACCCGTAAATCTAAACTATGTTTTCTTCCCCGACAGTTACCCCGAACACAATTCACAAGGAGATAATGGGCTGGCAAAATATAGAGCCTAAATAAATTTTTGATATGAGACCATGAATAACAATTTATGGGAACAAGTGTAAAAGCCTCCGAGGATTATCAGTCGATCATACTACTGTCCTTTCGGTCACTGTAGAAGTAAGGCGTTTCACAACACGAAGGACGCGTCATTTATATTAAAACTTGTAAGATTAATGTCCAAATCCTCCGACTAAACCGGAATTCAAACCAAAGCTACTGGTTCCACCTGATGTACCAGGCAGACCCATTACACCGGATGCGCCCGATGGATCAACTACACGGGATGATCCAGAGGGATCAATTACTCCAAACGAATCAGAAATACTCATCCCTCCCGATGTACCAACAGTGCTATTGCTTTCAGATGTGCCAGATTTTTTATTCATTCCATTTTCAGGATCTTCTTGGGAATCAACTTGAGCTAAGGCACTTCCCATTACACAACATGACGCAATTGCCAGATTCATAAAAAAAATTTTCATGAATGACTCCTCCATTTGTATAGGTAAAATATTTATGAAATAAAACAGAAAATTGATACTTTAATTTACGTATAAGCACGATCGATTACCACTTTAAATTGCACCATATCAAGCCCTTTCAAAATATTCTGTTCGTTGCCCGGCATTAAAGATATTAATCATTCATACTTTTATTACAAGTATTAACTTTAATTAAAGTGGCATAATTTCGACTCTACCGACCAAAAATATTTGACTTGTCGTGTTAATAGCCAACCGCAATTCCTAGTACGTCCGAAGCGTTTCAAACGTCCGACCCTTGGTTCACAGGACCACAGTCAACAATAACATTGTTAATTATCAAATAAATAACAATGTTCACCACACTTAAAAACCATCTAAACTGGCCGCCCAAAAACCCTAAAGTTTGAAAGTGTACGTTTTTTACTACCGCTTTGTGGTAGTGACCTATGAGCAATGATGCGATTCCTCATCTGGGTAACTTTAAGCTATCGCTAAAGTTAATCACTACTCTGTCGATGTTGAGCCAAAAGCCTATTTGGGTGAAGTGCAAATTAAAAGGTTTGCATGCAAATACTGAGTAGCATCAAATTAGCTTATCGTTTTGGCTTAATCGTTTTGTCCGTTGTCGTCGGCTTCTCTATTTATGGCATGTGGTCATTCAAGACGCTAAATGAGCTGAAGGTCAATGGCCCAATTTATCACCGCATAGTTCAAGGTAAAGATTTGGTGGCGGATATTCTCCCTCCTCCTGAATACATTATCGAATCCTATTTGGTTAGTTTGCAGTTACTAGCTCAGCCATTTCTATGTTTAGTTCATAAAAAAAACTCATCAGAGCAAGTTTTGTAATGGCAGAACGCCGTTGGAAAGGTTATTCAGTGGAAAACAGGTTTGGAGTGGAAAAAGTCTAAATCCAATTTAATCGACAGGCACCCGAAAAATTCGGTAACTGTCAGATCAGGTACTGAGCTAACACTCTTCAACCCTCACTTTTTTGTAATTTATATTCCTCCAAAATATTCTTCTAATTCAGCATCATCATCGCTCTCAACGTCAGAGAATGACACCGATGCTTTACCCATAGCCTTTTCAATCAAGCTCAGCAAATGCAATTTACGCTGCCGATAGAACTCATCGAAGTTGTCCGCACGTAACAAGCCAGCAGGAATCAAATGGCTTTCTAGTATGGAATCCATTTTTGCATCATCAAGCAGCACCTGCTTGTGTTGCTGCAACTTCTCCAAGTATTTCGATGGCGCAATTCCACCGATCATACGGTTGGCTTTGTACGAGATCGGAGTTTTGTTGACGATGGCGTTGTAAACCTTGCGCGGAATTTTCTGTTTTTCGCACCATTCCTGCGGGAAAATGTGGTGGATGTCGAGTGCTACATCTTCTGCATCCAATTCACGGATATTGGCCTTCCAGAAAAAGTCTTCCGCGCCGCTTCTTAACACCAAAACGTTGATTCCCTTGTACGCAGCACTCAGGCGCGATGATAGACGATCAAGGCGATCTGGCTGGAATGTCGCATCAGTGATAGTTCGAGGTAATTCCTCATCTTTATCAATCCACAACAACAACTCATCCACATCGTTCGCAATGCGTGTCTCGACTGCACCGCCATACAGCTCGCCCAACACGCCGCTCCAATACCACTGGGTCAACTTTGCATGGATGCGAGGCTCAAGCCAGCGTTCCTTAAGTAAAGCCAGCACGGATGCCAACGGAGCCAATTGCGTGCGGCAGGGCAAATCTGAAGGGCTCAGGAAACATTCTTTTCGCAAGAATCTAGCGGCCAACATAAAGCCCGCCTCAACCTCGTTCGCCCACTTTTTGTATGCCTCAAGAGGTAATGACAAAATTGCCACACGCTTTGCACTCACAGGGGCAATTTGCTTGCCTGTCTTACCAGCTGCATTATCTAATTTTCGACGTTCTAGCGTATGCAACATTGTAATTGCCTGGAGGAAATCCGTCGCTTCAACACCACTCAGCATTGGTTCTTTGCTCAGACGTTTTTGACGCGACTCAACTTTGCGCAAGCTACTACCGAACCAGTCATCCCTCATGTTGTAACCATCTGCTGCATAACTCGCCGTTACCAGTTCAAACACGGAAAGAGGCACGCCGCCGGTATTCACCTTCTCAAATACTAAGCAAACTGCTTCTTTCGAGGTTTCCTTCTTCAATTCAATGATTGGTAATTGGTAGTTACGAAAAGCGTTCATTACCTCCTTACGGAATTTCATATACGTATTGAAATGTTCGGGCACATATTCCTGTAACGCTTCTTCCCAAGCATCGGAATTCAAAATTTCACTGCACGGAAAAAAGAGCTGACGACATTCCAACTCACGAGTCGATAAGTCCAACACCAAGTCCCTATCAAAATTCGCTTTTACTTTGCGGTCTGGGCCAACAGCAATCAGCACATCCTCAAGGTGTACCTGTCCTTCCAACGCGATTTGGATATTAAAATAGTAATACCGCTCGATTGCCTTACCTTTGTCGTTGTAAGTTTTAACAGTACTATTCAATGACAACACTTGCGTCAAGGTAGTCAAACGCTGCTGCCCATCCAAGATGAGCAATTCCGCATCAGGAATGCCATCTGCAAAGGGTACATTCTCTACAGGACGCACTTGAAAACGCGCCTCACCGCCTGTTTCGAGAAGCATTACCGCCCCGACCGGAAAAGAACGAGCAACACTTACTAACAACCCGCGAACATGATCGTCATCCCAAATCCAACCGCGCTGAAAATCAGGCAATTGTACTTTTCCTTTGACTATATCGTTGAGTATTTCTGGTAACAAACGCTTGGTGCTATCAAAAGTACTCAAAGTAATCTCCGTTTATATTTATGCAACTGCCTGCTCAACCACACTATGGCTTCCGGCAATGATACTTTTCCGTAGCTCGATTTATTTATCATAGGCAGAAACATGAGCAGTAAATAAAAACGCCACGTAAGTGGCGCTATGCATAGTTCTTGGCGAGGGTGCCTTTCACATTATCGCATGCAAGCCTTGTCATTGCTCAATGTGGCACCACACGCTTTCAATAGTTACCACGTTTGTTACCACGGTTACAGCTTTGATACAGTGCTGTTTACAAAACACTACCCGATTTAACAATCAGCGTTAGGAGTCCCTTGGGACGGATGGGAAGTGTGGCAGGCTAGACGTAATCGTTCCCTTAGCCCTCGTCTCCTGCCGATCCATTGAAAAGAATTTTACCGGTCAACCTTGAAATTACTATCACTCGACTACTCCGCAGCGCCAGCATTCCATCTTCCCAAGGTACATAGACATACCAGCAAGGCTGATCTGTATTGATGCCGTAGATGCGGCAGCTATCGGGTTTCTGGCTGTAACATTTGAATTGCCCGCCATGAGGGGTTAACACCCGCGCTGCAATCACCAAGGCACATTGCTTGGTGATGGGCGGGAGTTTTTTGATGGTTGCGACTGGTAGACTCATGTCGGGTTACCAGCCAAATAATGGGATTTCACCTGCCGTCATTGCTTGCTTGAGTGCAGGTGAAACTTGCAGCACGCGAATTTGTTCTTTCACCGGTGTGCTGCAATCATTAAGGAAATGCAACGCGACATCTTTGCTTTTGACCGATGGTGCAATTGCGGCTTTGTTCGCATCCTGCACAATCCATTCCCCTTTCGGTGTGCGGCGCACTTTGCCGATAGGTTTGCGCGTGCTAATGGTCGTCCAGTCATTGACGCAATCGTATTGAAATGCAATTTTCTTTAAGCATTTTGGAATATCAAAGTCATAGAGGTTCATCAGTCCTTTCATATTCCACCAGCGCTCACATTGTTGCTCGCCGGTGGTGAAACCTATCTGTGTGCAGTTTTGTTTAACTGCCAGCGCGATGACGGCTTTGATAGCCAGCTCGTGCCATTCCTTGGCAAAAGGTGCGTCGGCGACAAGATCATTGTTCCCGACTTCATTTTTATCAGTGGTGCTGCCATATTTACGAATATCGGCGTGCCACGGGCTTTGAATTTCTTCCACCATCAGCAACGGTTTGCCGTCGTGGTCTATGCGCTCAGTGGTGCGGATATGTACCAGCAATTGATCCAGTTTGAAATGACCATCTCGGTAAGGCAGTGGCCACTTGGGCAAGCAGATAAACCATTCCTGATAGTTATTACCGCCCAAAAATGCGTATTCATCATAGCGGGCAATCGGCTGCTCCTGCCCGTAGTCATTCAAGGTTTTGCGGATGGATTGATGCATGGCATCGAAGGCTTCCAGCGCGCTGGCAAACCAGCAACTGGTGAGCATCTTGCCTTTGTGATCCAGCACAATCCAGTTCGGCGCAACAGTCACAATGTCTTCATAGCCGCTGCGAATAATCCAGTAGCCTATGGAGGGATGCTGATAACAGATTTGCGCCTTTTCAACAAACCGCTTAGCCTTTTTTTCCACGCGCTTGGGTAATTGATCAGTAACGGTTTTTACGTCCAGGCTGGGGCGGAAAGCCTGATTCCAGTATGACTTCAGGATGGGACGGCACGAGGCGAGCTTGCACTCCGCAATTTCAATAAGCTCCTCTTTGCCGATACGGAAATCTGGTTTGTAGTAAAAATTGAAATCGGTTAATTCTGCGCGCTCAATTTCCTCGTTGCGCACGTTTTGTAGATTGTTCAACATGCCTTGCCATTGTTGTGGAGAGGCGACTTTCTGCGGACTGGCATCCAGCCATTCCAATAGCTTGGAGCGCAGCGGCAAGTTGTAGGTTTTGGCGCGGACGGGGGCATTCATGGTTGCTGTTCAAGTGATTTTTCGAGGAAACCCATATCGACGAGACTCTTGGAAATCGCCGATATCGCTTCTAATGCGCCCATTTGAAGTGCAACATCACCAAGCCGATTGACTTGCGCATCGATTGGATTGATGCGGATCAGAGGTGCATTCAGTCTTTCGCCAAACTCCCGTGCTGTCGGTATAGCCATGCCAGCGCCAATTTCTATGACGACGGGGCGATAAACCGTTTCGCGCCATTCCTGGAAACGCGCCTTTTGAAATTCGGTGCGCCAATTCACCCAGTGCCAATCCCCAAACATGAGGATGTTCGGGCGGGCAATACCGCCGCAATTTCGGCAAGTTGGAAATGGGCAAGTCAAGGCGCAATGCTCTTCATCGACCTCCGGCGTAAATTTGGTTGCTTCCCAGATTTCCTGAGTACAGGCTTGATGGCATTGCAAATGATGGATCAAGCCGTGGCATTCCACGATGTTGTTTAGCGAGAAGCCGGACTGCTGAAAATGCCCGTCCACGTTGCTGGTGTAAATGAATGCGCCGCCATCAAGCTGTTTGGCGACGGCGCGGAGGTAGCGAAACTCCATGTGCGGCTTGGTATTACGGTACAGGTTGAGCCGATGCCCATAGAATCCCCAGGCAAGCTTGGGGTTACTCTCGAAGGTATCGGGACAGGCTATATCAGTGAAGCCGATTTGCGATTTGGCCAGTGCAGGGTAAGCTTTCCAGAATCCTTCCTTGCCGCGAAAGTCGGGCAAGCCGGAATCCACGCTAATGCCAGCACCGGCAGTGATAACGAGGGAATACGCGTCACTGATTAGCTCGGTGGCACGCCTGATACTGCTTTCAATTGGCGTTGGTGTGATCATGCAGATACTGTTCTCCGAATACATCTACTTTCACATAGGGGCGTGTGGATTCATAGAGTAGCCAGCCATCGCCAATGTCTCGGCGTGTAGCGCAGTGCAATTCACCGAAGTCACGTTGAATCAGTAGATAGTGGTATGCGGTGCTTAATGTTACCGAATTGGATTCACGGATAAAGTTTCGCCATTTGGGGGCGACGAATAAATCCGCCATGAATGCGCCTTCATAAGGAATGCTGACTTCTCCGCGCCAATCGGCTGGGTCAAATCCAAAGCCACTATCCGGGCCAGCCAAGGTAAATGCTTGTTGTGGTGGCTTGCCAGTTTGTTCGGCTCTGCACACTTGCTCGGCAACAAGCAAGCGCCAAACTTTACTGTTGTTGAATGGGCATGAGACAGATTGCACGTTATCGCGCTCGATCAATTCGCCGATCAGTGTGATGACGGATTCTGACAATTCTTCTTCCGGTTGCCCGGTGTTGAAAACGGGATAGTTGGCGTCGTTCATGGTTTCTGCGCAGGTTCTCTCAATATCTCATTTCCGGTGAATACCGTTTCTGCCGTGACAGGATATGCAGAGCCGCTTGGCGCGACTGCGTAATCCGCATCAAACAGCTTGCCCTGCTCCACCACTACGAGCAGGTCGCCAGGCTTTACTTGCAGAAAATCACACAGCTTGGATAGCACTTCGCGATCGAAGCTGTTGACCTTGTCGTAGTAGTAGCGATCAATGGTGGCACGCGCAACACCCGTCGCCCGGCATACGTCGGAAACTTTGAGACGCTTCGCGCCCAGGATGGTGGAAAGGCGGCAACTGATCATAATTTTCTAGTAATTATTATTCGATGTCGAGCAATATATAACCTGATCGGATAAATGTCGAGAAAAAGTTTAATTTGCGAAGGAACTGATAATGAACAAATTCAATCTTGCCTTAACGCTTGCAATGGATGCGCATGAAGGACAAATAAGGAAAGGCACAGCAAATAAATTGGGAGTGCCGGTTCCTTACATTTACTACCCCGTTGCGGCAGCTTCTCTTGTCGTCCGCTACGATGGTGACGAAGATCAGGCCATTGCTGCTTTGCTGCATGACGTGCTGGAAGACGGCAACCCAGAGGTGGATTGGGTCAGTCGCATCTCTGTATTTGGTGATCGAGTATTGCGAATTGTGGAAGGATGCACTGATGGCAAACCTGATCCCGTAACGGGCAAAAAAGCGCTATGGCGTGAGCGCAAGGAGTTTTATCTGGATCATTTGAAGGATGCCACGCCTAATGTGTTATTGGTTTCTGCTTGCGACAAGCTGAACAACCTGCAAACGATCCATCTTGATCTTGTTGAATCAGGATTATCAGTTTTTGATCATTTCAGTGCGGGAAAGGATGAGGTGCTGTGGTACTACTGCCGATTATCTGAAATTTTCAGAGAGCGAGATGTCGCACCAGCAATGGCGCTAAGCAAAGAGTTTCAAGCTGTAGAAAACAAGGTAAGTGTGCTTCTCAATGAACGCATCTCTGAGAGTGCCCTTCTATGATTACGAAGATTATTTCCGGCGGACAAACTGGCGCGGATCGCACCGCACTTGACTGGGCTATTGCTCATGACATTCCGTATGGCGGATGGTGTCCAGCCGGGCGCATGGCTGAAGATGGGGTCATTCCGGCGAAATACCAACTGACTGAAATGCCGGATGGTGGCGGGTATCGACAGCGCAACAAGGCCAACGTCCATGATTCAGATGCCACACTTATCTTGACAATCAGCCCAGAACTTAGCGGCGGCAGCAAACAAACGGTTTCATTCGCCAAACATCTGCGCAAACCCTGGCTGCATATTCATTCAGAAATGAACTGGCAAGATGCAATCACCAGTTGGCTGACTTCGACCCAGATCGAAATTCTCAACGTGGCGGGGCCTCGATCCAGCAAGGAGCCTGACATCGGTGTATTCGTGATAAAAGTTCTCGATGCAATCACTGGCAGCACCATTGGCTCGTCTGGCGGGCGCGGGGTGGGATAGATTGATCTGAAGAAGTTTTGCGGTGGGGCTTGAAGACGAATGCAGTCTAGGCGAAGCCTATACCGCAGCCGCCCGCTCCAGCGTAGCGACCGGTAAATACAAGCTCAGCGGATTATCCACGCAAACAATGAACCCCAGCTTCACGTAAAACGCTTTTGCCTGGTCATGCTTGGCATCCACCACCACGGCATACAACCCCACCCGTTGCGAGAACTCCACGGCCAAACGCAAAGCGAACGCCAGCAAATCCTGCCCCACTCCGCTGCCCTGATGGTGCGCATCCACCGCCAATCGTCCGATGCGCAGAACGGGAGCGGGATAGCGCGGCAATTTAGCTTGGGAAGATAATGCGGAAGTGGCAACCTGACCGGCGCTCACCGTGACAAACCCGATGACGCTCACGCCATCGTCAGCCAGTGCAATATATGTTTTGCCGAAACCACGCCGTTGTTGCTGCCCGGCCTGGCGCAGCAGAAAATCATTCAGTGCCGCATCGCCACAATCAAACGCTTCGCGACGATGCTCCGCCCCCAGCAACTGGATGGCAACCATTGCCTAACGACGCGCCATCAATTTGCGTAAAGCAACATTAGGTTTGGGGGGCTTCTCGATGGATGCGGTGAACGCCTCAAAGTCCCGCTGGGTCAACAACAGCGTATCGGTTTCCGACACAATCCGGCGCGCAGCCTCAAAAGCGTTTTGCAACATAAAGCTGGAAACCGTTGTTCCCATTAGCATAGCGGCACGTTCGATCATCGCCTTCGCTTCGGCACTGGTGCGCAGATTGATCCGGGCGGATTCATTGGCAAGGCTGGTCGGCATGGCATCTTCTCCAAAAACTTGATGGCTTTATTGTACGTCATTTTTACGCACACGCAACTATCAGGTTAATTCTGATCAGATTAATTATGGCTATGCCTTGTCAATCTACGACGGCTCGCACTGCGTTGCTCGTTCCCGCCTCACCTGCCACGTTTCCCATTTGCTCCAAAGCAAATTTTGCGGTGAAGCTGAAGTCAGCAGAATGAAGCAACCACGGCATCGGCCTATAGCTGCGAGCTAAACGGCAGAATCTTGATGTGGTTTTCCATGAAATCCCAATCCGGTTGCCCGGTTTGGTCTGTTGGCAATTTAATAACGGATGCTCCATGCGCTCAAGATGCCATTTACGTCCATAGCTGAACCGATACTTCTCCATGCGAATAATCGTGCAGATAAATAGCGCGATCTCCGCCGTCATTGTGAATTTCGGATACAGAACATTTACATCGTCGGAGCATCTAAACGGCGCTGGCTGATAGAAAGCATCGGCGACACCATTTCCGTTGTAATTCACCGTGATGGTATTTGTTTCATGGAGGGCTTCTTGACCGACGAAAGCGGTGAGGCCGTTGTTGCCATCAATGGCACCAATGAAAGGCACGTTTCCAGGCATCATATTCGCCTTGGTTAGCCCCTTCCCTTTTCTCAGTTCGAAGAGTCGATTCAGGTAAAAGATGCCCCACTGTTCCGTGTTAAGCGGAACTAATTTTTCGCTTGTGCAAGCGGGAATATCTGCATGATCAAACTGATGCGGGTTTGCCTGGTGAACCCATGCAGGAACTTCTGCCAAAGCAGGAACTTCAATGTCTTTCAAGGTTCGGTTCGCTTGCCGTCCATAGCTGTAGCGGTACTTGTTCGCGCGGATACAAGCACAGTAATACAACTTGACTGCATCAGTCATATCCTCCCTTGGCTTCAGATAATATAGGTCACGTCCAGAATAGAATGGTTCTGGCTGCAAAAACGTTTCAAGTACCGATCCGCCACCTGCAACAGTGAGCACACCAGCTTCTATAGGCTCCACGTCATGCAGCTTTTCTACCTTTGCAGAAATGCCGTTATTCCGGGAAGTTCTTGATACGAAATTTACGCCAGCAGAATCAAGCAACATTCTATTCAGCTCAAGGTTAACTCCATATCTCACCTCGAACAGATCACCGATTCTAATCATCTGATGCCTCTAATTCTTTGGCATCAATTGATTGCGCACCCAACAACTTAAATATGGCGTAGTTGCGGACAACAGTCTCGAAATCGGCTTGCGATATCTTGCTGTAATCCGTCTCCATGTAAGCTTCTGCACACCACTCATCTTTATGCGTCACTTTTTGCATGACACTTTCTCCAGCATGAACCTCGCGATTACGGAACATCTCTACCCAACGATTTCGGATATTTTCCCACTGGTGATTAAGGTCAACACGACCATTGTGTTTGGTTTTCACGAAGCCATCTTTTTTCCAATAGCCAAACCATGTTTTTTTGTCCGAAATAGAATGAGAAATACCTGCCATCCACACCATAATGCAAGTCACCACACCGACCGGATAGAAAAGATCATCAGGCATGGACATAACGGCTTCCAACGTGTGATACCGCATTAACTCCTCACGCAAAGGGTGTGGGGATATGGCACAAGACATCGGTACGATGGTGATACCTATTCCGCCTTTCGCTAAGCAATCTAGCATCTGCTTGACGAAAACAAGCTCATGTAAAGCAGCATCACCTTGCGAGTAAGGCGGATTCAGCAATCCAACATCACACTCAAATTGTTCTTTGATCTCATCAATAATGGCCGGAGTAAAACAACTGCCTTGGTAGAGATTGGCTTTACCATCGCCTCGCAAAATCATGTTACTGGCAGCTAGCGCATACATGCTTGGTTGATTTTCAATGCCAATCAGACCACGCTTTTTTATCCTTTCTTTTTCCACTTGAGTGACGGCCTGCTTCATCATCTGGTGCATGGTCGACACTAAAAATCCGGCTGTTCCGGCGCAAGTATCCAGCACCGTGCTGGTTTTTTTGACGTTGGCTAATCTTGCAAATAGATCGGTGATATGTCTCGATAGGCGTAGAAGACAAATTGAGCGTCATTCCGCCTACGTCTCGCACCAAATTGGTCACGCCAAATATAGGGTTGTATTGGGTATTGATCGAGGAAAAATAGCGGGTAATGACTGCAGATACGCCAAGCAATCCACCTAACTGCGTCGCGTCCAGATTTTTGAGTGCCTCAGCCATGCGTATGGCACGCTCGTTGCGTTCGTTGAAAACGACTGCGCGCTCCTGGATGTTTCCGCTCTTATCCTTGATCTTTGCGACCACTACGCTATTGCGACTCTTGAACATCGGATCAATACGCACTTCCACCAACCCGGTCTTCTCGTTCAGTACGCGCTCAGTCGGAATTGTGCCGGCAGTCCAGAAGTCTTGATTAGGATTGAGGTAGGCCAGCCCGAATAGCGATGTCGCTACGCGGTTTTTCTCGCCACGGACAATTGCCTTCTCGCGTTGCAGGGCGATGTTGGCAAATATGTCCACCACGGCAGCGGTAGAGCCAGTGCGGTGTTTCACCTCCTTGCCCTTAATCGAGAATCCTTGCCCGATACCCATGCCGCCGTCGTGATCCTCGCGCATCAGCGGGACGTAGTGCTTGAACATCGCCGCCCATTCGTTTGCCTGATTGCGCGATACCAAGTTATATGAAACATAATATTCGCGCGTCTTTGCGATGATTGCATCTACTCGCTTTGCGGTAGCTCCAAGCTGTTGCTGTTTGAGTTGTGGCAGATTGGCAAAGTAATCATCCGCCTGCTGGTTTGTCATGCCTGAACCTCCGTCCGCCATGTTCGGGTCGCGCTGCGCGATCAGCGCGTTGGCTTCCTTGGCATGGCGGGCGTGCAGATATGCGTCGATCTCTTCAAGCTTAATCCCTCGTGTCTTCATTTCAACCATCATTGGCCGAAGTTCGGTATTTACAAAATCCTGCGTGCGCTTGGCCGCCCTGCCGTGGAACAGCTCTTCTTGAAGATAGGTATTGAAATCGTTGGCAACCTGAGCGCCGGTTGACTTGATGGCTTGCAATACCCGCTTGAGGTCGATGTTCTTGTCCTGAAGTTTGTACGCGATGTCGTCCAGCATCGAAGGCTCTGGCGAATCCCACGAGGCGTTATTGCCAGTCTGTCCACCTTGCAGTGGAATATTGCCCTGCCGTGGTGGTTTGGCCGGTGGCTGTGCTGTGCCGGGGATTGATTGCTGGGATGGTGCGCGAGAAGAAAGGGGCTGGTCAGAATCCTGTACAATTTCTGATTTTAAGCGTACATTATTACCTAAGCTCTGAGCGGCTTGAACCACAGCAGGCAATTTCAGCCGACCTGTCGTAAGCCACTCAGGGCTTATTCCATTTTGAGTGTCATCAAAGTATAAGGTCAGACCAGAATCAACCCATCGCTTTATTTCTGCATCGCTTCTTCCATGCACAGACGATATGTCATTGATGGTATGCGAACGGCCAGCGGATTTTGATAGGTGAATAGCGACAACAACCCTTTCCTTTTGCCCATCCCTCATGGTAGTCAGCACAACACGGCCATCTTTCCGGCGCACCCCATTGATAGGGGCGGACTCGAATATAGCAAGTGGATTTGCAAGAGCGTCAGGCAGTTGCTCTAGTTGTTCTTTGGTGATGCCATGGCCCTTCGGTAATTCTCCATGAGCGCGGGTCACCTTTATCAAGGTTCCACGGTCAATACTTATTGGATGGGGCTCTGCGCCTACTTGCTTTAGCACGAGCGGCGTCTCTCCAACTATAATAGGAAGCCCGCTTGCTCTAAATTTTTCAGGCATAGAGAACCACCTGCCAAGTGCTGAAATAAACGCATCTTTAGTGCTTTGTAAGCTCGCCAGCGCGCCATCTGACACGCCAGCCGTGTCATATTCCTGCGCCTTACCCTCAGCCGCCTCCTTCATCCGCAGGATCAGCCCGAGCACTTCGCCGTCGCTAACCTCTTCAACAGGCTTGCCAGTCACGCGACCAACGAAGTTTCGTATCGCATCCACTACACGCTTAATCATGCCCAACAGGTTGCTACGCATAGCCATAGGTACTTTTACGCCGTAACGCTCAAGGATGGCATCGACATTGCCTGTGATAGTGGCTGCTGCCAGCTCAGCAATAGCCTCATCGGTATGCGTCCTGGCATCGAAAGTCTCACCGCGATCCGCTGCAATCTGCTTGGCAAGCTTAGTCACAAATCCGTTCTTGGCTGCAAAATTTAGTGTATTTGCAACTGGCGCATTAAGCATTCGAATCCCGCCATGGCCTACGACCTCATGGATTGCGACCCACACAGCACGTTCAGGCGACGCAATGTTATCGGCAATTAGATAGACGGTGTTCGTCTTCGGATCGTAGATCCCTTCGGTTCCCTGATCAATTGCCGCGCCAGCTCGCAGCGCGCGAAGATAAAGCTCGTTCGGGATTTCCTTAACCGACTGTATGATTTTGATCTGCTTGAAACCTAGCCAGCTTGCGCGCAGTTTGGCAGTGGCCTTGGTGATGGATTCGACGGTTTGACCGCCTATCGCGCTGGATTGTGATTCTTTTATCTCTCCCATCGTATAAGCGCGGCGTTTTTTATGTGTTACGACGGTCTTATTTTTCGGTTGACGGTCATCATCATTTTGTGCAAAAATATACTTACTGGTTTGGTTCCTCTGCACTAGACGGTCTGACTGCTGCGAATCATGGTCAGGCGACGGATCGGAGGCTCTAGGTTGCAGCAGCCTATCACCGGGAAGCGATGCGCGCCCGGTGAGCCATTCAGGCGCACCCCATACTAATTTTTCTGCTGGCCTGAGCGAGACAACAGAATAAAATCGTTCTCCTGTTTCACGATCCGTTTGCTCGGACACCACCAGCGCCTCTTTCATTCTTGCTGATCTCAGAATCAGGTTGTTTCCATCCTTATAAATCTCACTAAAAGACTTAGCAATCGTTGCTACATGCCGACTATAATTTTCAGCTTCATCGTCGGTATAACCTGGTGGGCGACGGGATTTGATTGCATCGCCTTCCGCTTTAATGTGGCTAATTCCATATCCACGATGCGCTTCACGGGCAATACCAACAGGCAGTCTAATCGGCAATTGCTCAATGCCTTTCTTCTCCGCGCTTTGCGGTGTGTACGCTAAATCTCCATTCATATTGCCGTCAAATTCCGGCGTCTCAGGTACAACATAATCACTGGCTGACATTTTGTCACCGTGGATGCGGCGACTGAATTTTGCCGTAATGCTTACATCTTCATCGTTGAATATGACGTAGTTGCTATTTGCATTTTCGTTGTCTTGCACCTTTGCGGAAAATCCTTCACCACGTTTCTCCTCAGCGTAAGCTTCCGCTGCTTGTTTTTTGTCAAACTGTTTACGCGCATACTCACCTTTGCTGGTGGATAACACAACTTCATATTGTATGCTGCGGCTGCTGCCGTCCAGGTATTTTATGCCGCGTATGCCGAGAGAGTGAAGGTAATCGCTGGCGGCTTTGTAACCACTATTTTCAAGGCCTCGGCTAGTATCAAGAGCTACATTAATATAGATATCCTCACCTTTTGTTGTATCGGATATAGGATATTCAAGGTTATATTTTGAAAGAGCTGCTCTTACCTTCTCGCTCTGCTCGCTTAGCGGTTTATCCCAAAGAAGGTATTCATCTTCTGAGGGTGCTAGTTCTACTTGGTATAGACGGCCTTTTCTATCTGTTATTTTTGTTAGCCATTCATAAATCTCGCTAGACCCATATTTATTTACATCATTTTTTATGCTGTATAGGTGACTATTTGTACCAAGGCGTTTGATCACATCGCCAGCTTCTTTGCGTAATTTTTTTGGTAAAAACTTGACGCTCGCTTCAAGTTCTTTAATAGCCCCATCAGATATAACGTCTGTTGGCGAGGATAAATTATTTCTATACCACTCCGCCACCTCCTTGCTCCCAGCAAAATAAAGGCCATGCCCATAAGCCTGCGCCCCTTCCCCCGTTCCAACCTTATCCATACTGAAACCATCATGGTCATGCGGTGAGCCATGCCATGCAACCATCAGCATTGTTCCGCCCGCATCACCTGTCTTGGTTTTCAGCGCATTATTGGCTTGATCCAGAATATGCAACAAGTCGGTTTCGCCATACTCAGCCAGTTTTGCAAACCCGTTATCACGCAGCCACGCCCGGATTAAACCAACGATAGCCTTCACCCGATCGGAAAATTTTGGATTCTGTGCGATATGCGCCAACGCTTCATCCATCATTACCTGGACACGCTGATCGTCCGTCATCTTCGAGTCGCTAAGCAGATGTGAATAAACGCTCAGGTCAGCGTTAATGCCACGCTTTCTTGCAATGGCGGATAACCCTTTGTTCCCTCCAATAGCCAGGTACAATTCGTTCAGCTTTTGCCGTATATCCTTGCCATATAACCGATGAACCCCGACATGCCCCTTGATTTCGTGTAGGATGGTTTCTTCAACGTCCGCTTGTGACGTATGCTCATCCGCAACTATATAGGCGATACCGTTATGAACTACACCTTTGGCCTTTGTGTCCTTGCCGTAATCTTTGGCTATGGCTGCTTTTACTTTTTCCGGCAGCGCGTCATGCGACGCAACCAAGACGACGTCGAGATTCCAGTCTTTCTTCGCAATGAGGGCAATCCTGTCAACGATAGCGGAAGCGTCAGCGAAGGAAATCCGCCGATCCTTTGTAGACCCTACAAGGGATAGCCGTACATCGCCATCCTGTGTATTCGATATGTCGCTTTTCTTAACACGTTCTTCTGACGTGTTAATATTTTCGTCTTTTTTATGCACATCATTAATTGCTTGTGCGTGTGCCTCAGCTACATCCTCAGCCGTAACCTCACCACGCTTTACTGCGCCGATTGTGTCTAGTCGTTCCTTGCCTTGAATGCCTGCTGCGTCTAGGTGTTCTTTGGCTTTTGAGACTTCATCTGTGGGCTTTTCAAACTCCGCGTTAATTCCGGCTTCGCGTAGCTGCTGCTCCATCTTGGCACGCAGATGATCGGGTATCCCGACCAGCTTAGCGCCATTGCGACTAGTTACGGTTAAGTCAAGCGCTTTGGCAATCTCCGCTACACGGTCTCCTGAGTAATTCCAAAAATCTCCGCGCCGTACGAACTTTGAGACTTCGGCGTTTAAGTCTTGGGGTTGTTTCGGTTTAGGTATTGAGTCAGGCCCTTGTCGAACTCGTCTATCTTCTTCTGCATTTCGGGAGTCCGCGGTTCCACGTAGTGTGGCGTCTGAGATTTTTCCGTTTTTATGTTCTTCTGTGAGGTGTCCATGCAATTTCTCCTTTAAATTATTATCGTTTGCATGTGGCAAGTTCGTCAAGCTTACCTTTCGTTCACCACCTTTTCCATGTGAGTTATCGACATAATGAAAAACTACACGCGGGTTGCCTGCATAAAGAGACGATAGTTTTCTTATGACCTCGCTTGCGCCAACATGGGTTTTAATATGCGCACCAATTTCTACGGTACGCCCCATGAGTTCTGCGCGAGGCAATGAGCCATTAACAAAAGAATCTGCTACGTCACGGTAGGTATACACAATACGAACGTCACGACCGGCATTTAATGCTTGATCAATCTTTGATATAGATGATTCAAGCTTACTCATGCTTGTATCGTAAACAATCTCTGCGTTCTCGACCAAAGGGCGAATTCCCGGCATTCTAAGGCTGGCAGATTTCCCGGCACCCGTGCCCCCAGCGGTAAATAATACTATTGGCGATTTGTCTTGCGGGGTTGGCTTTGATAACTTGTCTGCGTATATGCGTTTTATAAACGCACTAGCTGCATCGTGCACTTGGGATGACTTGGACCTGTTGTTACGATATTCTGGAGATAACTCGCGAGCAAGATCGGTATCCAGGATATTGCCATTGTTTGATGTAATGCCTAGCTCTTTATTATCAAGAGCATTGTATTCTTTGACCGCATCTTCGTAACTCTGGTCAATTTTATCTTGTAGTTTTATACCGATGTCAGCATCGGCCGGTGCGCTCTCTGGTTGCGGCTTGGACTCAACAACCTCCGCCGTCTTGACAGCATCATTAATCTTAACTGGCACCGGTTTGTTCGCAGTCTTGATGCGTTCCCTAAGGTGCACTACTACCTGCTCAAATAATGCCGCTGCTTCGGCATCGCCATTCTTGGCAAGTATCTTGCGCTTGGAATTGAACCAAAGATGCTGTGCTGCTAACGATGTTCCGGCGGCACCCCCTGTGATTGCCTTAAGGCGTTCAGTAGCATCGTAGAATACCTTGCTGCCTGTCTTGGTTTTACCCTCACCCTTGTACTTCAGGATTCCCGCTCGGAGAGGTCTGAGCTGGTCATCGACTGGCTTGCTTGTTTGAGCGTCCTCCCGGGGTGCGCTTGCAGGCAGAGGCGTGGAAGGGCTTTGTTGTTGTGTCGTCTTGCTCGGCAAGGTAGTCGCCGTGTCTGATGGATGAATTACCTTCCAGCGCCCATCCTCTTGCCGCTCTTCGATTGTAGCAATATCGTTAAGGTCGTAAGGTCTTGTAAGGTGGTATTCGCCAGCTTTTTTATTTTTAAGTCGTAATGTAGTGCCGAGTTGACTATCAAAATCAGGAGAGGTTTTATAGGTAACTCTGTATTTGGACGATGCCGGTACATTGCCGTAATCAGGATTGTCGGTAACATCAGTTACGCCAGTATCGCTATGCGTGCTTCGGCTGGACGAAACCGGAGCGCCAGACAATACCGATGCAAGCTCTTCCTCTCCAATCATTCTATATTTTGTCGGAGACTCATTCCACTCTACGCCTAGTGCAGCCAATCTGTCTTGTGCGTTTTTGTCCCCGCTTCTTGCCGCAATAACCGGATCAACCGGTTCTGTCGCCGCTACCTGTTCTTGAGTAACTCCCACCGGACTGCCAATTTCAGGCGTAGTTTCGCTAGGATTTTCGCTAAGATTAGTCGACTGACTCTGTTCAATTTCCGGCTGTTCGGCAACAGGAGCTTCATTTGTTCTTCGCTCGCGCTCTGCCAGCGCAAGGTTATATATCAGTTCTGCCGATGGCGTTTTAGGTGGATTGGTTTCCGCGCTGGCAATAATCGCCTCCAGCGCAGGGTCTTCCAGTTTGCTGACCGTTTTGGTGCGCATGGTGACTTCTGCTTTGGAAAGCTTCGACGGCTCTGATGGCTCTGGCTGAAAAGGTAGCCAACGTCTGACCGTAAAATAGCATCGGCCTTGCGTCATCAATTGTTTCGAGGCAGCTTTTTTTCCAATTGAGTATAGTATTTTTGTGGATGCAAAATAAATCAGCAACATCTTCCACGGAGTAGTTGCGATGAACTTTGACGTGGCGATAGTTTGGGTGGCGCTTGCTCATGACTCAGCACACCGTGAACAATATGCTAGGGTATGGCAATGTAGAAAGGTGCACGGTGGGCGTGTCATATTATTTCTGGAATGGGCTGATTTGACACGGCGGACGTGTCATATAGCTTATCCACCTGATTGGGGTCACACGCCGGGCGTGTCTTATCGGCCTTATTTAACCCGCCGGGCGGGGGAGTGATTCTAATTTTCAGTGGGGGTAACGGTTCGTGTAATCGCCATGTGCTCATCGGCCTTTCGGTTGCCTTGATGTCGAGCTTGCCCCCGCATTCGTCGATGGCGAAGAATGTGAGTGCGTAGAGGTGGGGGCGTTTGCGGTCGCCATAGCGTGATACAAGGATCAGCAATGCTAGGCCGAAGTCCGTATGATCAGTGCGCGGATGTCTTCCACGCGCCATGCAGTGATGCGTCGCCCAAGCGTCCGCACTGGCTGCGGGTAGCGGCCAGACTTAACGCCTTCCCACCAGGTCGATTTGCTTACGGGGATGACAGCGGGGATCGGCGGCTTTGCCTTTGGGTTGCCGATGATCTGCGAGAGGCGAGGATAGCCTACTTCAGGTAGGTGGTTCATTGTGGATTACTCCCGTCTAAATAAGGCCAGTGTTGGCCGACGAGTGAATCCTACATATTAAAAAAGAGCCAGTATGGTAAGCGGGAAAGCGTCCCGTTAGCGGTGCTGGCGGAGTCTTAGCGGGACGTTAACGGGGTATTATCGTGATCTTTTTGATTCGGCGCTCAGGGCGCTTTCTCAGCATTTTCATGTCCAGCTTCGATGGTTCGCCACTTTCATTTACCCATAAGACATAATCAGGTTTGACTTCGGTGATGCAGCCTCCCGTTTAAGCGCGGTTCTTGAGTTTTTGCATGATCTCGTATGGCGTGGCTTGTTTGCCAAGCTCCAATATCACCTCTTCAATTTCTGCGCTCATTGCATCAATCCGGGTTTTTTTGACGAGGAATTCGCCCTTTGACAGAGCATTGATCGGGGCATTGAGCGGTTTGACAAAATTGCTCCGGTCTAATTTATCGCTACCAAAATCGGATGCCTCAATCTCTTCGATATGAGAGAGCGGAAACAGGCCAGTTTCGAGTGGCGGAAATGATCCAGCCCCGGAAACGGTTGCTTCCGTTCTTCCGTAGATCGGCTGGCAATCCATAAGCCGCGATTCGGCGATCTTGGCCAGAATGTAGGCTACTGGTTGGATGTTTGGCTGTTTACTCCAGCGTTCAATCAGCGCATTTCCTGTGATGTAGCGCTCAGTGGGTTGAAAGTTGGCAATCTCCTCTGCGAGAAACCAGCAACTCATCAGCGGAGCGAGATAGTCGAAGCTGCCCACATAGTTTGCGTAATAAAACCTCGGCGGCGGATCAAGTTCATTTGCATTCAGGTAGGCTGTAATGCCGCCTAGCTCCAGCCCCGGCCCAAAAAATAGCCCAGCAGCCAGCTCTTCTGGCGTTGCCTCCAAGCGATTCGCGAACAACTTCATGGCTTTCGGGTAGGCGATGTATTCCGGCTTACCTGCGGAATTCGTGGTTACGGATGCCTGCTTGCCATTTGAATTGCATTGGTGGCCAGTGGGGTTTCTATATGGCTGTTTTTCTTCTTTTTTCATATTGGCAAGCTCGCGTTGCAATTCGGCGAGACGGGTTTCCTTCTGCGCAAGATCAGTGGCTGTCGGTATCGCAATAGCCGTCCACGTCTCAATCTGCTTCTTAAGCTCATCCATGCGTATGTAGAAATCCCACCAGTATTGCCGTTCATTCTCCATCGCCGGATCATGCTGACAATCCCATTGCTCAGCCACGCTGCGCCGATTGCCTGGCGACACATTATCCCAAGGCATCGGTGAATAATCCGTTTCGACGCGGTGGCGTAGTGCGCCAGGCAATTCTGCCAATGGCTTGTCAAACCAGCCATCCAGCACCTTCAATAGAGAACCAAATGTCATCGTAACTTTACTCACGCCAAACCGCCTACGCGCAGCGGAACAACCTTCGCGCCCGCTTCTATCGAACCCAAATAATCCGCCCAGTGCTGCATCATCTTCTTGCGTTCGGGTAGATATTCGGCGCGGTTATACGCACCGCGCACCTCGTTGCGTTCGCGGTGTGCAAGCTGGCGTTCGATCACGTCTGGCTTGAAGCCGGTTTCGTTGAGGATGGTGGAAGCCACCGCACGGAAGCCGTGGCCGGTCATCTTGCCTTTGTAGCCCATGCGGTAAAGGGCGAATAGCATGGTGTTGTTGCTAATCGGCTTATCCCGGTTGCGACCGGGGAACACGAGGCGGCTGCCACCGGATATTTCCTTGAGTTCGGCCAGTATGGCGAGTGCCTGCTCTGCCAGCGGTACCACATGCTCGGTTTTCATCTTCATGCGCCCGGCGGGAATAATCCACAAGGCATTGTCGAGGTCGAACTCAGTCCATTCCGCACCGATCAACTCATTGGTGCGCACAAAGGTTTGCGCCAGCAGTTGCAGGGCAAGATGGGTTTGTTTGTCGCCGGTTTCGTCATACTTGGCAATAGCGCGCAGCAGGTCGGGCAGCTCTTCGTGGCGGACGGTGGATTGATGTTTCTTTACATGCGGTGTGAGTGCACCGCGCAGGTCGGTGGAGAGGTTGCGGGTACAGCGCCCAGTGGCGATACCGTAGCGGAATACCTGCCCGCACACTTGCAGTACACGGTGGGCAAGATCGTATGCTGCGCCACGGGCTTCTATTTTGCGGATGGTTTCCAACAGCTCCAGCGCGTTTATCTGGTCAATCGGACGTTTGCCAAGGGTGGGAAAGATGTTGCTCTCAAGGCGGCGTTTCACATCGCTGGCGTGGTGCTCCACCCAAGTATGCAGTTGCTTGTTGTACCACTCCAGCGCCACGGCCTCGAAGGAATTTACATTGGCGAGCTTCTCACGCAGGTTAGTGGCTTTGCGTTCGGCGGAGGGGTCGAGGTCGGCTTGCAGTTGCTTGCGTAGGCCATCGCGTTTTTTCCGCGCTTCGCTCAGGGTGACTTTTGGATAGACTCCAAGCGATAAAGACTTTTCCTTATCCGCCTGCCAGTAACGCACCCGCCAATACTTCCGGCCATCGAGGTAAACCCACAGGTAAAGACCATCGCCATCATGGAGTTTGCGGATGCCTGCGCCATTGCTGGTGGTGTTCTTGCATTCGGCAGCAGATAACAGATTCGTAGCCATCGTGGTAACTCCTCACCGTGGTAATTTACTTACCACGAAAGTTACCACGGCTTACGCTCGGACGAAATGGAACGTTACCACACTGCGCTGAACTATCTACTCACAACAATGTCCAGTATTCACTGGGTTTTTCTGACTATATCGGGCGAGTTAGGATGCCAATCTGGCGGAGAGGGTGGGATTCGAACCCACGGTACGGAAAACCGTACAACAGATTTCGAGTCTGTCGCATTCGACCACTCTGCCACCTCTCCATAGAGCTTGATTTTACCATCAAAGCATAAAATCAGGCAGAATGTTCATATGATCAAGTCTCTACATTCATTCCTTTCAAAAACAAGACTCTTCGCACTTGCATTGCTGAATATCGCTTTGCTCGTTGCCTGTGCGCCTGAAGAACCATCCAAAAAACCATGGCGAGAAGAATTAACGGTCATCGTAGTGCCAGGTGAGAATAGTGTAGATTCTGAATTCGAGCTCCAGCTCGTTAATCTTTTTGCCGAACAATTGCACGTAAAAATAAAGTTTATACCATTGCCGCTCGATCAAGTGATGCAGTCCATTGTGACGAACAATGCCCATTTCGCTGCATCTGGATCACGGAGCAACGATAATGAGAGCGCAAGATTTGGACCATCCTATCAAACTGTAAGTGAGCAGGCGGTATGCAATGGCGTGCCGCTACGACGCATGGAGGGGCTCCTCAAAAAAAATATCACCATCGTGGCTGGCTCCGCACAAGAAGCTGCCTTGCATGAAGCACGCAAGAAGTTTCCAGCGCTGCACTGGCACATACGCCCCAATCAGTCAGTTGCACAGCTACTGAAAGAGGTGGCGGAGGGCAAGCTGGAATGCACCGTCGCCAACGAGGAACAGCTGGCGCTGGCACGCAATTACCATCCCAACCTGGATTCCACACTCGATATCGCTACACCTTCCAAGCTAGCTTGGACATTTGCACCGGACGCCGACGCTGAGTTATTGGCAGAAGCACAAAAATTTTTCACTTTCATTAAACAAGATGGCACTTTGCACCGCCTGCTGGGTCACTATTACGGACACAACAAACAACTGGAATCAGACGACGCAGTTGCATTTATCACCAAAGCGCGAACTGTGTTACCACATATTCGAAGTCTGTTTGAGGAAGCTGCTACTTTAACCGGGATGGAGTGGCAACTAATCGCCGCTCTCGCCTATCAGGAATCGCATTGGGATCCGCTTGCCACTTCGCCTACAAAAGTGCGCGGCATGATGATGCTGACTGAAGACACAGCAGACCGTATGGGTGTAACCAACCGGCTAAATGCACGCCAAAGCATTATTGGCGGTGCAAAATACCTGCTATTACTGAAGGAACAACTGCCACTACGCATCAATGAACCCGATCGTACCTGGCTAGCCCTGGCAGCTTATAACCAAGGATATGGGCACCTGGAGGATGCACGCAAGCTGACACAACAACAAGGTCACGATCCAGATAAATGGGCAGATGTAAAGAAAGTGATGCCGCTACTAGCGCAACCACTGTATTTTGAAAAGACCAAATACGGTTATGCACGCGGGGGCGAAGCGGTCAATCTGGTTGAGATGGTGCGTATGAACCATGACATGTTAAATAGCCTGCCTATAGGCAGCGTGCCGCGACTGATTCCTCCAGCGCAAGATTATAAGATATTGGAAAAGAGCAAGAATGAAGCACCGCGCCTCTCATCCTCAAATGCCATTAATAGTCTATCTGAGCCCAGTGAATCTCTTAGTATCTATCACCCTGCAAGAAACGGGGTGCAGCCCGCACGCTAATTCAGCTCGCCCCATCTCCAGATTTTCATACCACTTCACGATTCACCAAGAGAACTTAATAGCCATAACTTTCATGTACTCTTGATTGACACGGGTCAGCATTGTTTCAAGTTCACCTTGCCAAGCGCCTGTCACCTTTAACAAACCTCCCTCTTTACACAGAGCTTTGAGAGCTATTGAATCCGGTATATTCTCATTAAGAAGATGTTTCAGGTTAAGGGCTGATTGATAAAAATCTGCGCAACTTTTTGCGAAATCCTTGAATCGCATGTCGATTGCCAAATGCTGAAGAACTGGACTTTCCTCTTCCAGAAATGTGCTATCCACATGCTTTAAACCATCCATCAGATTCATGATTTTATTTTCAGATGTTTCAGAATCCACTTCGTTCACTTGTTTAGCAATACGAAGCGCATTTTTAAAAAAAATTGCCAGTTTTTGGCAGTTTTCCTGCAACTCAGCTGCCAGTTCTCTGCGCTGGACAAGAGCATCACTTCTGAGCTCAATGGGGCGCTTCAAAATAGTGCTTAATGTTGAAATTCCCGGTATTTCCATTTCTATCTCCTTGTACTCATGCAACAACGTCTGCCTATCCGGCAGACACATTTTTAAAATATTCATTACGGCAGGGAATGGTATAGGTCACCACATTTTAAACTTCCAAAATTTTTTAGTATAGCTCGACAAGGCGAGAAAGCGTAGCGCCATCCACCGGATAAGTGACATATCCACCTCGTGACATCACCTTCTCACACATCTTCGATACGTTAATCACACCATTCCTCATTGCGACAACCATGATCATCACGACGCCCTGATATATTCGAGTTTTCCCATATAAGGACGTAACACCTCAGGTACAACAACACTCCCATCAGCTTGCTGGTAATTCTCCAGGAGAGCAACCAATGTACGCCCTACCGCAAGACCGGAACCGTTTACGGTATGCAGCAATTCCGGCTTTCCCTGTTCATTTCGGAAGCGCGCCTGCATACGCCGTGCCTGGAAGGCTTCAAAATTGGAGCAGGAAGAAATCTCACGGTAAGCATTCTGGGCCGGCAACCAAACTTCAATGTCGTAAGTCATGGCGGCAGAAAAACCCATATCACCCGTACACAGTTTCATTACCCGGTATGGCAAAGCCAGTTTTTGCAAAATCGTTTCGGCATGTGCTAGCAATTGCTCCAACGCGTCATAGGATTGCTCAGGATGCACAATCTGCACCAACTCCACCTTGTCGAATTGATGCTGGCGAATCATGCCACGCGTATCACGTCCGTAAGAGCCGGCCTCACTGCGAAAGCAGGGGGTATGCGCCACAAATTTCAGCGGCAGTTTCTCTAGCGGCGTGATGCTGTCACGCACCATGTTGGTCACCGGAACTTCAGCCGTGGGAATCAGATATAGCCCTCTTCTGGCCTCAATGAATTTATCCAATCCATTGAAGATTTCATGCTCATCCTTAGAATTTGCCTGCTGCCTAATTTCATTAAGGAGCTCTGTGTCAGTGATTTGGAAATTACCGTGATCCAGAGTACCAAACAAGTCAACTTTAAACTTCGGCAATTGACCAGTGCCGCGCATGGAATCTGCATTAACCAGATAAGGCACATAGGTCTCGGTGTAACCGTGCTGCTCTGTATGCGTGTCCAGCATGAACTGCGCCAGCGCACGGTGCAGCCTGGCCAGCGGTCCTTTCAGCAACGAGAAACGCGCACCGGCGATCTTCGTCGCGGTTTCGAAATCCAGGCCGCCCAAGCCTTCGCCGATACTGACGTGATCCTTAACTTCAAAATCAAATTCAGGTGGCGATCCTATGCGGCGTATTTCAACATTATCGGCCTCTGACTTTCCTGTCGGCACACTGATGTGCGGTGTGTTAGGGATAACCGAGAGGAAATCCTGCAAATCTTGCTGCACATGCTCAAGTTGCGCCTCAAGCTCCTTAAGTTCATCGCCCAAGCCCGCCACTTCCGCCATGATGGCCGACACATCCTCGCCCTTGGCCTTGCCCATACCAATCTGTTTGGAAGTAGCATTGCGCTTGGCTTGTAGCTCTTGCGTGCGTGTTTGAATTGTTTTACGTGCACTCTCCAGCTGCTCGAAACGAATCGTATCCAACAGGTAACCCCGTGTTGCCAGACGTATCGCCACGCCGTCCAAATCATTGCGTAATGCTTGTAGATCTAACATGTTCCCCTCCAACGCGATGCAACCCTCACTCGGTTACATGCTGCAATCATTTTTCATTTCTCTTTGCCGCAGCATCCAGCTCACGAAGGTGAGCTAGTTTTTCTGCGATTTTCGCTTCCAAGCCTCGCTCGGCAGGTTGGTAAAAACTTACCCCCAGCAACCCCTCTGGAAAATAATTTTCACCGGCTGCATAGCCTTCCACTTCATTGTGTGCGTAACGATAGTCCTTACCGTAATCAAGCTGTTTCATCAATTTGGTTGGCGCATTGCGCAAATGTAACGGTACCGGACGCGATCCATCTTGGGCGACCAAGGCGCGGGCGGCATTATACGCGACATAACCCGCATTCGACTTGGCCGCAGCTGCCAGGTAGAGCACTGCCTGCGCTAATGCCAACTCGCCTTCCGGCGAGCCCAGTTGCTCGTAAGTCTGGGCGGCATCCATCGTTAATTGAATCGCTCTCGGATCGGCCAAGCCAATATCTTCCCATGCCATACGCACAATGCGTCGCGCCAGGTAACGCGGATCGGCACCGCCATCCAGCATACGCACCAGCCAATACAGAGCAGCATCAGGATTGGAACCTCGCACCGATTTATGCAGGGCGGAGATCTGATCATAAAATGCTTCGCCACCTTTATCGAAACGACGCAGGTTCTGCGCCAAAGCGTTGTCCAGGAAGTCGGCATCAATGCGCGTAACATGTGCAGTCTGAGCGGCGGTTTGCAACTGCTCAAGCACGTTGAGCAAGCGGCGCGCGTCACCATCGGCATAGCCGACGATGCGTTCACGTACCGCATCGTCAAATTCCAAATCCGGCAAAGCAAGCTGTTGCGTGCGTTTGAACAATTGATTCAACTCCGCCTCGGACAAGGCTTGCAGCAAATAAACCTGGGCACGTGACAACAACGCGCTAATCACTTCAAATGAAGGATTTTCGGTGGTCGCGCCGATGAAGGTGACCAAGCCCTGTTCGACGTAAGGCAGAAATGCATCCTGCTGTGATTTATTAAAACGATGTACCTCGTCCACGAATAAAATGGTGTGGCGCCCGCTCTGCTGCAAGGTGTGCTGCGCCTGCGCTATAGCATCGCGGATGTCTTTTACTCCGGACAGTACTGCCGATAGCGGCACGAACTCGGCATCAAAGACCGAGGCCATGAGTCTGGCCAAGGTGGTCTTGCCCACTCCGGGTGGTCCCCACAGAATCATGGAATGCAGCTTGCCGGATTCAAACGCCAAGCGTAGCGGCCGGCCCGGTCCAAGCAGATGAGATTGCCCGATAACCTCGTCAATGTGCTTGGGGCGCAGACGCTCGGCCAGGGGCGCGGCGGGTGCAGGCGGATCGAACAGGTTATCGCGAGTGGGGAACATAATCCGGAAATAACAAAATAATCTTATTCCCCAAATAAGCCAAGCCGGGGAAAAACTTATTCACCCAGTACGTCCGCCCCTTTAGGCGGCACAAACTTGAACAACTGCGGTGATAGTTTCGGGTTGCGTTGCAGCTTCGAAAAACGAAGCACGGTGGTGTGGCCAAAGGCATCTTGCAATTCCATGACCATCAGCTCGGATTGCGCGTTAAACCCCATGAGAATTTTCTCAAAGCTGGTGTCCTGCGCACGGGGCGTGGCTTGCAGCCATTCCAGGCTATTCTTGGTTCCGTTGTCTTTCAACTCAAAGCCGCGTTCAATTTCATTGCTACCGGACAAGAGTGCCGCCGGGCTGCTACCCAGCGCGGCATCTATTTTTTTCACTGTAACCTGATTAAGTTCCACGTCATGCAGCCAGAATTTCTCACCGTCGCCCACGATCAATTGTTCAAAAGGCTTCTGGTAGACCCAGCGAAATTTTCCAGGCCGTACAAACTGCATGGTGCCGGAAGCCGACTGAATACGCTTGCCACTTTTATCCAGAACCTCCTGCGTAAAATTGGCCTGTGCTGAATGCGTAGAGGCAATGAAATTTTTCAGTTTATCAGTGGCTCCGGCATACGCTGAAAGAGGCAAAACAAAAAATAAAAAAATAAAAAACTTGAACATGTGGAATTCCTCTCTGCATGACTTCTCCTTGTCGGGAGATGTCAGATGAATTAGGGTTTAACTGATTACTCCTGCCTGGCAGGTGCAATCACTTCACGGTTGCCATTACTCTGCATGGGCGTCACCACTCCGGCGCGCTCCATCTGTTCTACCAAACGCGCGGCACGATTGTAGCCAATACGCAAATGGCGCTGCACCAGCGAGATAGAAGCACGGCGCGATTTCAAAACGATGTCTACCGCCTGATCATATAGGGCATCGGCTTCTACACTGCCTCCGCTTTCGACTTCACCGCCCGCTTCAAGTTCATCCAACGAAGTTAGCACGCCTTCAACATATTGCGGTATGCCCAGCGCCTTGAGATATTCTGCGACGCGGTGCACTTCCTGGTCAGAAACGAAAGCACCATGCACTCGCTGCGGGTAGCCGGTACCCGGCGGTAAATAAAGCATGTCGCCTTGGCCAAGCAATGCTTCCGCACCCATCTGATCGAGGATGGTGCGCGAATCGATCTTGCTGGACACCTGAAACGCCACGCGTGTTGGAACGTTGGCCTTGATCAGGCCCGTGATTACATCCACCGAAGGACGTTGCGTCGCCAATACCAGATGAATACCAGAAGCACGCGCCTTCTGCGCCAGACGCGCAATCAACACCTCGACCTTCTTGCCCACTACCATCATCAGATCGGCCAACTCATCAATAAACACCACGATGAACGGTAATTCTTCTGCCGCTTCAGGGTTTTCCGGAGTAAGCGTGAAGGGATTGGTCAGCGGTTGATCCGCCTTAATGGCATCGCGCACCTTCTGGTTATAGCCGGCAATGTTGCGCACACCGAGGGACGACATCAGACGATAACGTTTGTCCATTTCCTGCACGCACCAGTTGAGCGCAGACGCAGCTTGGCGCATGTCAGTCACCACGGGAGCTAGCAGGTGAGGAATACCTTCATACACGGACAGCTCAAGCATCTTGGGATCAACCAGCAATAACCGTACCTGCTGCGGTGTGGCCTTGTAGAGCAGGCTCAGAATCATGGCATTGATCGCCACCGACTTGCCGGAACCGGTGGTACCCGCCACCAGGACATGCGGCATCTTGCCCAGATCGGCAACCACGGGTTTGCCGGAAATATCCTTGCCCATTGCCATAGTGAGCGACGAATTCATGCCCGCGTAATCCTGCGAGCTGAGAATTTCGGACAACCGCACCATCTGCCGCTTCGGATTAGGCAATTCCAGCGCCATGTAGGATTTGCCGGGGATAGTTTCCACCACGCGGATGCTGACCACCGATAGCGCACGCGCCAAGTCTCTCACCAGACTGGTAATCTGGCTGCCCTTTACCCCCACTGCAGGCTCAATCTCATAGCGCGTGATGACCGGCCCCGGATAGGCCGCCACAACTTTCACTTCCACGCAGAAATCCTTGAGTTTGCGTTCAATCAAACGTGAAGTAAATTCCAAGGTGTCGGCAGACAACATTTCAACTTCATGTACGGGCTGATCCAGCAGATGCAGCGGTGGTAGCGGCGAGTCCGGCATGTCCGGGAACAATGGCACCTGTTTCTCTTCCGACACGCGCGCAGACTGTCGCACTTCAATCAGTGGCTGCTCGATATATATCGGCAGATGGTTCTCTACACGTTTTTTTTCTTCTTCCACCACCACCTGGCGCTCATTCAATGATTGTGCACCGACACGCTTGTCCTGCCAGGTCAGCCACGCGTTCTGCGCCCAGAAATAAAAAGCTTCAAGAGCTGCCCCTGATCGATCAGTGAACCGCAGCCACGACAAACCACTGAACACACTAAATCCAATGGCCATCAACACCAGCAAAAACAAAGTGGCACCGGTAAACCCCAGCAAGTGCGCCAACCCCTCACCCAGCACCATACCCAACATACCGCCTGGCGCGAGTGGCAGCGCAGCCTTCAGTGTATGCAACCGCAACGCTTCCAATGAGCTGCTGGCCAGCAATAACACGACAAAACCGATCAGCGCTACCCATAAAGCACGTCGATCGAACAGGCTGTTTTGCGATATGCCGCGATAATCCACCCATATCTGCTGCAACAGAAATGCAACCCACCACCAGGCAGAAAAACCGAATACATACAGCAGTACGTCCGCCAGCCAAGCACCGAACACGCCGCCCGAATTATGTAGCACAGCATTGCTGGCACTATTTGACCAGGCAGGATCATTCCGATCATAACCATACAAAATTAGAATTAAATAAATTGCCACCGCAACCAGCAACAGCAAGCGCGATTCGCGCAGCAATGCAGCTAATCGACCTGATAGCGGAGAGGGTTTTTCAAGCTTGCTACTCAATAACGCCATAGTGCGTTCATACCCCATTTTTTGACTTTCACATCTTACAGCGAGGTCTAGCGCTACCCGCTCAAGATCTTGGCACGCCATGTGCCGTAACAATCGTTAGCCTGCGTATGCAATTCGGCACGGGCCATGCTGCTTCTTAAAGGAATAACAAATTTATACAGCCTCTCAACTCTGAACTGAACCGCTATATTTCCTCCAGCAATTCAAGTTTGAGTTGCAAGGCTACCATCCTCGCATCCGGCTGCGGCTGCCAAGGTACCACGCCAAGCAGCGGTGCGAGCAAACGTTGCTGCAATGCCACAATATTGGCTTGTAGCGCGAGCATGTCAGCATCCAGCACATTGGCCACCCAGCCGGCACATTTTAATCCACATGCCTCAATCGCGCTTGCTGTCAGCAACGCATGGTTAAGACAACCCAAACGCATGCCCACCACCAAAATAACAGGCAAACCCAATTGCATAGCCAGATCGGCGATATCTTGATTGTTATTCAGCGGCACTCTAAATCCTCCTGCGCCTTCTACGATCACCACATCCGCTTGTGATGCCAGCTCGTGATATGACGTCAGGATGCGTGCAAAATCGATGCGCACACCTGCATTCCGCGCAGCAATGTGCGGCGCGATAGGATCTAGAAAACTATAGGGATTGATCTGGCCATAGCTCACCAGTACATTGCTGGCCGCCTGCAATTGTTTCACATCCTGATTATGCCCGTTGTCGTCACAACCCACCGCCACCGGCTTCATGCCGACTACACGCTGTCCTTGCGCAGCAAAGGCATGCAACAATGCGCCACTGATCAGCGTCTTGCCAACTCCAGTATCGGTGCCTGTTATAAAATAACTCATTTTTATCCCTTAATGTCCAGGTTTCCTGCACTCACGCTAGGGGGTTCGATGCATAGCAGGCTGGTACTGAATGAATCAATCGCCACAGGCATAGGGTCATAATACTTGGTTCCAGCAAGATCTATTAAGGGCTGCAATTCTAATGATGTGGGCAAGAAACTTAACCATCACATTCACCCATAACCAAAGAATAAATGTGGTGTGTCAAGCCCGAAACCGAAATGAAGCTGCCTGAATTGTCATCAGGCGACGTAACGCGTGTTGAATGTTCCCTTGCATAATGCAAAAAGGGACACATTTTGTATGATGGCATTTAGTATTTCTGTATTACTAAGACCTTGTCTCTTTAAATTTTACATAGTATTAATTTATGCACATCGCAACCTGAATAGCTCGCAATGTGCATATTAAGGAAACTTATTTTAGGAATAATTTTCCTCGTACCTATTTATTTCCTAATTTCCTCCACCCTGAACACCCAGGTGACCGCCCGTTCCAAGCCCGCCTTTGACCTCTTGTGCTTTATAAGAACGCACTGCTTTCACCAGATTATTATAGGAATCGGTAAAAGCGGCAACGATAACCTTTCCTTCTGCAGTGTTGGAATAACCTCCACCTGCCCCGCCAAGCGCACTTCCGAATAAGCCGCCCAAGAATCCAAAGTCCATATTGCGTGAACTACCCTCAGCTGCAGCTAGCTGAACGCCAGAACGGTTATCAACCAAGGTCAACATGGTGCTGGACTCTTTAGCAGACATACTGCCGCCCAATAGAGCACCAACGGACCCAAAGAGGCCACCAAGAGCAGCACCCGCGCCTCCGGCATTCGTATTACTGAACGTGATAGAAGGACTCATAGAGAAGTCGGCCGCTACCATTTGCCCTTTTTGGAACTTAGAGTTATTGCGCAATTCTCCCGATTCCGCCAGTGCACGTTCGCCCATCATATTACCCATCGCACGCCCCCGGTCTACAACCACAAAGCAGTTAGACTGTTGAACAAGCATCTTAAGCACGGGAGTAGTGGATCCTAGTTTCATTTGCCCAGTTAAGATGCCATACCATGGGGCGTTGGTATCCTCGACGACTGCCAAGGTACCCAGAGATTCAGCACATTTTTCAAGCTTGCTGTTGGCGTTCTGTGATGTTGCGCCACCGGCAGAGCCAGTGGCGGTCGTTTTCGCTTCCTGAGACCCCATCTTCATGTCAGCACAACCCGCCAGGAAAGCACAACTCGCCATGAAAATAGAAACAACCGTTACCGTGGTTGTACGGCAGAAACCGTTAGAAACATTCTTCATAATTTACCCCCCCCCTTAATTTTTTGTATTATTGAATATTTAAGTAAATACTTTGTTATTACAAATATTTACTCATTATGGATGCAGCTGATAAAACTTTAAAAATTATACTACAGCTTCATAGCTGTACGAGGTACCCTGAATTGACATTGGATTTATATACAGCCTCTTCTAAATAAAACTATGCGCAAGCCGTTATCCATCTCCTATACTCATAATCCACTCATCTCATAAATTTTCGCCACAAATCAATGTAACGATGTAGCGTTAGTGCTAACCATCTGATCAAACCGAGATTTCAGCTTCTGACCTATCGGTTGCCATTGTGCAATGTATTGACTGGGCAGTTCATACCTCAGATAGAAAACCGTCTTTTTTACGGACTTAGATAGCGCCACCTCCGGCGCAGGGCTATAAGAGGTTTCCACTACACAAATTGGAAATGCACTGTGAAAAAAATTCTCATCAGCACACCGGATACGCACCAGTTCGTCAGTAGGGTGATCATGACTAAAGAATATATCTGCCTTAGCGGATGGGTCGTAGTAATGCAACATTCCGGGCAATTTCGGCAAATCGGGTTGCCGCTGTAATCTCTCGAAAAAATATTTGAAGTAATAATCCCACGGTCTCATATGCGCAATAGAGGCGTGCATGTTTTGTCGCCATGCTAATTTTTCAAATTGCGCTAGATTCTCATCACTTACCGGAGAAAGCCCCGGCAATATGGCATCGATTTTGATGAAATCTACAATTGGCCTTTTCTTACCTTCAATCTGCCCTCGCGGCACACTTCTCCAGCCGTGTAATTGCGGGTTGTATCCATTAAAACTATATATAAGCGGTACATCAAAATTAACGCCATCCATACTTACGCGAATACTGATTTTTTTAGCCTCTTCCAGGCTGATAACCTTCCGTTGGGGAATAGCCGATTGCTTTGTCGTCCCTCGATAAAAGATAGTCTCCGCCCATACTGGCAAATGTTGCCATGTCACCGCAGTAATCACAGCAACGGTTAAACTTCCCCACAGCCACGGATTTTTGCCACGCATTCTTGCCGCTTTGGCCGCAAAGAAACCCACCAAAATAATACTTAATATAATAGGAAATAATCCAATTTTGAACACCATTATTATTTCGCCTGGCAAATTTTCAGATAACTATTCCACATGATTAATGCGGTGCTAACTTGCGCGCTGTTTTTACGTATCCGAGTTGAACGCCGAGTTAGCGCGTTCACACCGATAAGCAAAAAATGCTAAGCCAAGTGCATAACTTGCAGCCAAACCTATCATTATTACCCCACCCCATAAGGAAATCGGCAGGAGATACGAAGCGTCACTTCCATCAGTGGCAATGAGGTAGACCCACTCGTCGAGAGCCATACTCAGCCCTGCTCCGAACGCTATAGCCGCTACATCCAGTTTTCGACTATTACCATGAAACAGGACAAGAGGTAAACCCGCGAATGTAATTAACAGCAAACCAATAAAAAGGTGGTGGATATTGTATGTACCAATATCCAGATTGCTACCCGGAGAGAAGTACAAATATACTCGCAACACTATAAAAGTCAGGAGCAGCGCCACAACCACCCACATAACCCGTCTGTAATTCAAACTCACTGGGATGACTCCTCTAAGTTTGCGCATTAGTGTCAAAAATCACTGAATGTCGCAGCCGCTCCGATAAATTGCCTTAATTAGGCAACTTCTTACTCCGGTACATAACATATTACCTCGATATTGTGGCTATCCGAATTGGGGGAAAAGCGTAATCCACTAAACCGTCCTCATGTCTTCTGCCCGAATGTAGGTGAAGAAGTATATCGAAGACACTTTCCTCCAAAAGAAGCAGCTTATATATTTGTTGTGGCATGACACGTTTCTCTCACTGCGTACATGCAAATTTACATGTACATCGTAAGACCAGGAGCAGGAAAAATTTTAATGCGCCGCATACTTTAAAGATTTTATAAATCAAAAATAAGCAATTTGCTTATTCACTTTTCTGGGTGCCACTCTACTATTTGACCCTCACCGGGATATTTAACTACTAGCAAACTGTCGGAGCCGGGAATGCTGGCATTAGTTTGCGACCACCACTTGCGAATTTCGCTTTATCTGTGCGAGATAACTTGAACCTGGCTTCTTTAGATATTACTTGGATGTTGATCGTCAAGGATAAGAAATCATCATGACAATACAGACAGTGGCATTTCAATTCATTACCGGCCTTAAACGGTCGATATTTCGCAACGCCCGCTTGCGCGGCAGCTGGGACGAGAGCGGCCGATATGCGGATGACTGGACGGAATCTCCGATGCAGGAGGAAATCGGCGTGGATGGCTGCCCAATCTTTACGGCCTCGATCTCACTTCAGCTTGCTGATCACGATATTACCTTCAAGTGGGGAGTGATCCTCGACGGACCTCAGGGCGCTAACTTTTGGAGCATTCCGACTGAGGTGCAGGATATTAATTCCGTTGCGCGCTATCGCCAGTTTCGGCTCAACCGCGAGGCGACCCTACCCCAGATCGAACGCTATTACTTCACTTACAACCGTCACTTGGGAGCCAACAAACACTTCGCCGCTGGAAGCACCACACCCGGTCTACGTTTTGCCATTTGGGCTCCCAATGCCAAAAATGTGGAAGTGGTCTTTGGAAATCCGGCCAGCGGCTACATAGCCAACGATAATACCGGAGTGAACCAAGTACTGCCCATGATCACCCTTTCTCGCCTGGCTGATGGCATCTGGGAAGGTGGACCGCAGGGGGATTTTGAAATGTTCAAAAGCCTGCCTTACATGTATCGCATCCTGAACGCACAAGGGCAGCACGTCTATCGCACCGATATATTTTCCCGCAGCCAGATCGGCAGGGGCAATATAAATCCTATCAAGACTGCTTGGCCGGGGACGGTTGAAACTCTGGATGGGTCTGTGAGTTGCAGCGTTGTCATTGATGCCGATGTTGTGCGCCGAGATTTTGCATCCACGCCTCGCGGAATGAAACTGGACACCATTCCCTCGGAGGAATTCTGGACAAGAGAATCTACGTCCGGCCTGCCGGTACCTTCGCACCTCGAAGACTTGGTTATTTACGAATTACATGTCGGATCATTGGGGTTCGGAAAGCCCGACCCCGGTGATTTGAGTGACGCGCTGCAATTCCTGGACCATCTCGTTGAACTCGGTGTGAATGCCATCGAACTGCTGCCCATGGCAGAGTTTTCAGGCAATGCCGCCTGGGGCTATGGCGACAGCCACCACTTCTGTATCGAATCCAGCGCTGGAGGCCGCGACAAGTACCGTCATTTCGTGCGCGAGTGTCACCGGCGTGGCATCGCAGTCATCCAGGACGTGGTCTACAACCATTATGACAACGAAGCGGAACGTGCTCAGTGGCAATATGATTCAACCAAGCCCGAAGAAAATATTTATTACTGGTATGAAGGGCGCGCTTCTGACTACAAAAAAAATGATGGCAGCCCATTTCCGGAGGGCGGCTATCTCGATAACGGCTCTACCGGCTTCACCCCGCGTTTTTCGGAAGAAGTTGTACGCCAGCAGTTCATCAGCAGTGCCGCCTTTCTGATTGAAGAAATGCACGTCGATGGGCTGCGCGTGGATCTGACCCAGGCGATTCACCGCGACAACGCGCTTCATGCCGATGGGCGGTTGATGGGCAACGCCAACATCTTCGGGCAGAAATTTCTGCGGGAGTGGAGCCGCACCCTGCGCATGATCAAGCCTACGGTGATGCTGATTGCGGAAGATCATACCGGATGGGACGCGGTGACGAAACCAGCGGCGCAAGGAGGGCTGGGCTTCAACGCAAAGTGGGAATTGGCGTTCTATCACCAGTTGATCGGCGACTCCGACATGGCTGGGAATCGGGCACGCCTATTGAAACAGGCTGGATTCGGCGGCAACGAGCCATTACAGATGGACTGGTTCGCCAGCGCCCTTTACAACAGCCGTTTTGACCAGGTCGTGTTCCACGAATCTCACGACGAAGCCGGCAATGCCGGTAGCACGGCACGGACCCTGGTAACGGCTGTCAATGGTGCGCCTGTCATTGGTGCCACGCGCCGCACGGCGGAGGCACGCTCGCGTGTATGTTTCGGCCTATCCCTGCTTTCGGCGGGCACTCCCATGTTCTTCATGGGCGAGGAGATCGGGGCACAGAAACGCTATACGTTCGATCACTTTCTGTTGAACCGCGAAAATATCATTGGCGAACGGATTGGTAACGGCAAGGCGATGTTTCACTTTTATCAGGATCTAATAAGTCTCAGTCGCCGACTGCGCTCGATCCGCAGCCAGGACATTGACATCCTCCACCTGTCGAATTCCAATCGAGTGATCGCTTTCAAGCGATGGCGCGGGGATGAGGAAGTCATTATCGTCGCCAGCTTCAACAATACCGCCTTCGCCGATGGCTACGTCATCGAGAAGGACTTGCTAGCCATTCCTAATGCCGGATGGAAGGAAATATTCAATAGTGACGCTGCCATCTATGGTGGCCAAAACAGGGGTAATGGCGGTGCCACTCTCCCCTCCAATCAAGGTCGTCTCAGTGTTACTGTCCCTGCCAATAGTTTCGTGGTGCTCGTGAAACAATGAATATCCATAGAATGAACCAGCTTGTTCTTGAGCGTGCCCCAGCCTCATAGCTTAAATGGCGTTTGAATAATATGCGCACCATCCCTTGTCACTCTGGACTTTGGTTTCCACGCATGACCATAGATCACCTCAAAAGTCGCAGGCAGCTTACCGTTTTGCCGGAATCGTTCGTAATTCTCCTGTAGCGCCAGCCATGCAGCCTTGCCCATCATGCCTTGTCCCCGTCCAACTGTGGCATTGTGCGCGCCTATGCTGCGCAAATCCTGCATCACCGCTTTCACATTGTCGTAAGTTAGCGTAATAATTTCCATGTCCATCACGGGCGCGGCAAAACCGCTGGCCTTCAGCATGTCGCCGATGTCGTGCATATCCGCAAAACGATTAACATGCCTGTGCTCATCCACGCCATGGAAAGCGCTGCGTAGTTCCTTGAGCGTATCCGGGCCGAAGGTACTGAACATCACCAAGCCTTCCACTTTCAATACGCGGTGTAACTCGCTGAAGGTGGCGGGCAGATCGTTGCACCATTGCAAGGTCAGATTCGACCATACTAGCTCAATGCTGTTGGCTGCTAACGGCAAGGCTTCGGCATCGGCGCATACATAACTGTGCTTGCCACTGTCAAATAATTTGCGCCACCAGCTTAACCTGCTGCGCGATACATTGAGCATACTGATTGCCATGTCGAGCGCTAACAGTTGCGCCGCCGGGTAGCGCTGCGACAGCTGACGCGTGCCCCAGCCAGTGCCACTGCCCACATCCAGCACAAACGCTGGCTTCTGTTTTATATAATCCAGTCGTTCCAGCATGCGGCTGCACACCTCACGCTGCAATACTGCAGCAGTATCATATCCATTGGCCGCGCGATTGAAAGCCATCCGCACTTGGCGTTTGTCAATCTGAAAATCATCCATTTAGAAACGCCTCGATCCGTTGCACAAAAATATCCGGGTGAGATAAAAACGGCGCATGTGACGCGCCCTTTATATTAAACAACTGCGCATTGGGCAATTGCTGTTCGAGATAGCGTGATGCTGCGGGTAAAGCCAACACATCGCGCTCGCCCGCAATGACCAAAGTAGCTTGAGTAATTTGCGGCAACACCGCACGCAGATCGGTATTGCGCAATATTTCCAAGCCCCCGCGCAATGCGGCAATATTCGGTTCTCCACGACTAAACAGGCGGGCACGCAAATCCGTCAACAACTCGCGTTCGTGTTCGCTGCCGCGCACCTGCAAGGCAATAAATCGCTTCAACGTCAGCGCATGATTTTCCAGCAACGCAACAGAAAATTCATGCAAGGTATTCGCCGCCATTGCACATTCCCAGTCGCTACGCTGCACAAAGCTAGGCGTGGTAGCAACCAGCACGAGCTTGTCGATCTGGTGCGACGCATGGAGCGCCCAGCGCAACGCAATCTGTCCACCGAGCGACCAGCCACACAGCGCCAGCGGCTCATCGCCATGTTCAGCATACCAATACTCAGATAGCCGTTGTACCAACCCATCTAAATCATATTGCGCAATGATCGAGCTGGCACCGTATCCCGGCAAGTCCACGCAGTGCACGCGGAAGTGTTGCGCAAGGTGTGTCACCACATTGCCCCATATGCCACAGTGCATACCCCAACCGTGTATCAGTAACAGCGGTGCTCCGGCACCGCGACTTTCAATGTGCAAGCTCATGCAAGGCTGAAATCAATTGCGCCACATCCTGCTCGCTATGCGCCGCTGATAGCGAAATACGTAATCGCGCTGTTCCCTGCGGAACGGTTGGCGGGCGGATGGCTGGTATCCAGATGCCACGTATGCGCAGACCTTCGCTCAGGGCTACCGTAACATTATTGTTGCCGACCAGCAGCGGTTGAATCGGAGTATCAGAGTCCATCAGCACCCACGGGAGTCCGATCAAACCCACACGCAACTGCGCGATTAATTTCCATAATTGTGTGCGCCGCCACTCCGCATTCTGCAATAAGCGCAAACTGGCCAACAACGCGCAGGACAGCACAGGTGGACTGGCTGTTGTGTAGATGTAGCTGCGCGCATTCTGTACCAGCGTATCAATCACCACCTGTTCCGCTGCAATGAAGGCGCCGGATACGCCCGCCGCCTTGCCCAGTGTCGCCATATAGATGATGCGCGACGAGGCGAGGCCAGATGAATCTCTAGGGTGAAATAATGAGCCGCGCCCCTGTTCACCCAATATGCCAAAGCCATGCGCATCATCCACCAGTAACCAGGCATCATATTGTTCACACAATGCCAGCAGTTCCGGCAACGGCGCAAGGTCGCCATCCATGCTGAATACCGCATCGGTAATAACAAGTTTGCGACCACTGTTTGGCTGCCCCAATAATTGCGCAAGATGTGCCATGTCGTTGTGGCGATAGCGGTGTATCTGCGCACGTGACAACAACATTGCGTCATTGAGTGATGCGTGATTCAGCTTGTCGGCAAAGATTCTATCGCTCCTGCCGACCAGCGCTTGTACCGCTCCGAGATTAGCCAAATAACCGGAGGAAAATAATAGTGCTGCGGGCTTGCCGACGAATGCAGCAAGTGCTTGCTCCAGTTCGTCGTGTGCGCTGAAATGACCACTGACCAGATGGGATGCTCCCGCACCCAATCCGTACTGTTGCGTACCCGCCTGCAAAGCGGCAAGCAACTGCGGGTGATTAGCCAAACCGAGGTAGTCGTTGCTGGAAAAAGACAGAAGCGGTTTGCCATTTACCTTGACGCGTGTGCCTTGCGCACTTTGCAACTCGTAGCGATGGCGTAGAAGTCCTTGGGCTGCGCGGGTGTCGAGTTCGTCCTGCAGCACTTCAAAAGGCATTAAAATTTTCCATCACTGGCAAAGTGCTTTGTTCAACATGCTCTACTTTGTTGCCGCAAGCGGATACATACCCAATTTATCGAGTAGAACGCGGTCGCGCTCCACCTCTGGATTGCCGGTAGTCAGCAGCTGGTCGCCATAAAATATTGAATTGGCGCCCGCGAGAAAACATAAAGCCTGTACCGCTTCGCTCATTTGTTGTCGCCCGGCAGACAATCGCACGCGCGCCGTGGGCATGGTGATGCGCGCCACCGCAATGGTACGTACGAAATCCAGCGGATCTAGCGCTTTGATGTCGGCCAGCGGCGTGCCTTCTACCTGTACCAGCAGATTGATGGGTACGCTTTCAGGGTAGGGATCAAGGTTGGCCAGTTGCGCGACCAGGCCGGCGCGTTGATTAAGGCTTTCGCCCAGGCCCACGATACCGCCACAGCATACATTCAAATCCGCATTGCGAACCCGCTCCAGCGTGTCTAGCCTGTCCTGATAATCACGAGTGGTAATAATTTCGTCGTAAAACTCAGGCGCGGTGTCCAGATTATGATTGTAGTAATCCAGCCCGGCGTCTTTTAACTGCTCGGCCTGGCCGTCTTTCAACATGCCCAGCGTGGCGCAGGTTTCCATTCCCAGCGCTTTGACTTCGCGCACCATTGTCAGCACCGATTCCAGATCCCGCTGCTTGGGGCCACGCCAAGCAGCGCCCATGCAAAAGCGGGTCGCACCAGCGGATTTGGCAACGCGGGCAGCTTCCAGCACGTCGTCAAGTTCCATTAATGCCTGGTTTTTCACGCTGGTATCATAGCGTGCCGCTTGCGGACAATAGCCGCAGTCTTCTGGACAGCCGCCTGTTTTAATGGACAGCAAAGTGGACAACTGTACCGCGTTGGGATCGAAATGCTCACGATGAACCTGTTGTGCGCGATAGAGCAAATCGGCAAACGGCAACCTGAATAGTTCCTCTACTTGGGCGAGGCTCCAGCACTGCGCCTTGGTTGATGGTTGAGCGAGTGCAGAGGGTTTGGAGGGGCGGGTAAGTTGTACGGTGTGGGTCGTCATAGCTTGCAGTCTAATGAATTACAATGATTCGGCATCATCCGTGAAAGGGCACGACCTTGTCAATTTTGACTCGTCATTTTTTGAACATCCGCACAAAATTGTGGCAAGCCCTGCCCGCGCAACCCTGTTTTCTGTGCGGCACAGCCAGCCGCAATGGGGTATGGTGCGCCGCATGTGATGCTGATTTACCCTATTTGACTGCGGCATGTTGCCCGTTGTGTGCCCTGCCTACGCATGATGGCGCTACCTGTGGCCATTGCTTGCAACGAGCGCCGCATTTCGACCGCACAGTGGCCGTGTTCGCCTACGCTTTCCCGCTCAACAAACTAGTACAGGCGTTGAAACATAATGAAAAACTGATGCTGGCAAACAGTCTTGCGGACAAACTGATACAGCGTATTACGGCACATCCTGATTACCTTGTTGCAATGCCATTACATCCGGTGCGTTTACGTGCTCGCGGTTTCAATCAGTCATTTGAGCTGGCGCGGCATATTGGGCGGCAGATGGATATTCCAGTTCTGTTGAATGCCTGCCAGCGCAAGCGCGATACACCGCCACAAACGGCGTTATCACGAAAAGAAAGAGATAAAAACGTGCGTCAGGCATTCATTTGCACGCAGGATTTTTCTGGCAAACATGTCGCCATCGTGGATGATGTAATGACTAGCGGTGCATCGCTGGACGAAGTGGCGCAAACCTTACGCAAAACAGGCGCGCGTGAAATCAGTGCCTGGGTCATTGCGCGGACATTACCGCATTCTGCTTCGTAAACTTATTTCCACACCACTTTGTCACATGTGTTCTAGCCCGTATCAGCCAATACCACAATCATTGCAAGCGAAAGTGAGATGCGCATCTATTCACAACAGAGGCTCCCAAAATGTTTAATGTGATCCTCTTCCAGCCCGAGATTCCGCCTAATACCGGGAACGTCATTCGCCTGTGCGCCAACACCGGGGCGCAACTACATTTGATTCGGCCACTCGGATTTTCGCTGGATGATAAACAGTTGCGGCGCGCCGGACTGGATTATCACGAATACGCCGATCTGCGTGTACACGACGACCTCGCAGCCTGCCGACAAACCCTGCCGGGTGCGCGTCTGTTTGCATTCACGACCAAGGGCAAGCAGCCTTATCACGAAATATCTTATCAGGCGGGTGATGCATTGCTGTTCGGGCCAGAGACGCGTGGCTTGCCTGCGGATATATTGGCTTCGTTATCACCGGAACAGTGCCTGCGCTTACCTATGTTACCGAATAATCGCAGCCTGAATTTATCCAACACAGTCGCGATAGCGGTGTTTGAAGCATGGCGTCAATGCGGGTTTGCGGGGGTTGATAGATCGTTCCGTTAAAATAATTACAGCATGAACAAATGGAACAAATAAATGTGGTAAATGGGGTCTAACCATCTGCGAAGTGCAACAGAGTTTGTTGGAATGTTAGAACTGTCCCTATGCGTTCTGAAGAATTGCGCGAATGACCCATGTCATATTCTCGACGACCACCCAACCTATAAGGAGCAGCCCAATACCTAAAAATATGACACAAGCAACCCTAGCCAGCTTATGAAGCTCTGACGCATTTTCGTAAATAGCCCAAAACAATTTTTGGAGGTTATCTTCATCTTGTGCTTCGTTGTTCATCTCAATGCCCATCTGCTCCATTAATTGATGAAGTTCAACATTGAATTGAGTTTGGCTAGAGTATTTTTTAAGCTGATTGATTCCTTTTCCTTCTGCTTTAAAATGTGAATAGTTGGCGTGGTCTTTAATAATGGATGGACAAAAGACTTGGTAAATCACATTGGCAATTACTATGCACAAGGCTGAAAAATAGAACACTTGCCAAGTGAAGGGCAGTGCAAGGCTCACAGTAAATTTGTACGAAAATAGTTCAATTGTGGCGGTGTTTCGAATGTGCTCAAAAAACTTTGCGAAAACGGGAACGATCAAAAGCCAAAGATACATCGATTGGAAAATCTTCAAGTCCTGCGTTTTTTTCAAACTGAACCAGTAAAGCATAAATATCCCTTTTCACGCATAACATCCCGCTTGAGAACAGAATTATGCATTGCTCTTTCCGGAAAATCCCCGCCTCACCCATACTAACGAGCACCCAATAGCGAGCAAGCAAACGATTGGAAGCAGTGCAATCATGGCATACCTCGCGATTATTTTTTCTGCATATTTTTCGATGTGCTCTTCGTATGGAGCAGTAATTACTTTATCTGCGAAATTTCGCGGACTCTTTTCGATGAATGGTATCAATTTGTTAGCGATATGCTCCTTGATTTCTGTATCGGATTGGGCCTCTGAGAAAATAACCTGGACATTCGCCACACCTTCCTTTGCGACATCGAAAGTTTTCTTCGTGTAGAACGAAGATATGTCCCCGTAGGCGAAGTACCCGACAAACGCCAACCAGCAAACTGACAGCACGATCCACAACCTTAACCAGCCATTGAGTTTCATCGCATTCGGCTCCGTAATGCATAATGTCTGAATTCAGCGGCCTGCGCGGCTTTTCGCGCAGGTCCGGTGGAATGATGGGTTGGGCCACCGAGCATAGCCGTACCACTCTTAAGAGCTAAGCGCGGGTGAATTGCATTACCCATTTGTGCTATTGGGCGACCCAGAGCGAAAAATGACTGCTAGCGTTATTGATTCGGCGATGACCTTTTTCTCCTTCTCCACATCCCAAACAACATCGCCCTGGCCTGGGCCATAGGTCACGCCGCTTTGACCGGCTTGAAGCGCCGCAAAATTGGTATTGAATGTAAGGTAGACAGATCCCTGTTCTGGGTTTGTATTCAGCAAGAACCGAAAAGTAGCTTCAGGCAAATATGCAAAAACTGAAAACGTGTGCGATTCATCGGAATCTTCTGCGTAGAAAATTGTGTTTAGCACTTCCTTTTCATCGGCGTAGTGATGTTCATGAAATGTCGCATCGCCTACTCTTAGGGCGCCTTTACCTTTAATCTGAATATTACATGTCGATATTGCTTCGGCATTGAACATCAACCTGCTCCTTTGTGATGAACAATCGCCGGAAGCTGAGTAAAAAAACTGTTTCCCTGTGAGTTCGAATACAAATTTCGGCACAATCGATCCCCTAATTAATAATTGCAAAAAATATCCCGGCGAGCCTCTCCAGTCCAGTAGGGTGGGCACGTCTTTGTGCCCACGCAGGCAGCGTTAATCATACCCCAGGACCGCACTTTCCATCGCAACAGCCCAGTCATGCGCATATACCCCATCACGCACATAGCGGTGAAATGTCGAATGAGGCCAATCAACCGCACGTTGTACATGCCCGTTTTTAACCGGGTTGAAATGAATGTAATCGACATGGCGGGTAAAATCATTTTCATCACGAATTTGGTGTTCCCAGAATCGCCGTTGCCAGATAGTCGATTCGCGATGTTTGAGTCAAGTAGTCAAGTAGGGTGGGCACGTCTTTGTGCCCACGCGGGCAGCGTTAATCATACCCCAGCACCGCACTTCCAATCGTAACAGCCCAATCATGCGCATACACCCCATCACGCACATAGCGGTGAAATGTCGAATGAGGCCAATCAACCGCACGTTGTACATGCCCGTGTTTAACCGGGTTGAAATGAATGTAATCGACATGGCGGGCAAAATCATTTTCATCACGAATTTGGTGTTCCCAAAATCGCCGTTGCCAGATAGTCGATTCGCGATGTTTGAGTTTTGATGCAGTCACCCAGTCGGCACGACGATAATCTTCTCTGCAGGCCAAAGAAACCGCTCGCTTGATCATCATCCAACGGGTGGGAAAATCGGCATCACCGTCAGGTAATGTCCACACACAATGTAAATGGTCAGGCAACAATACCCATGCATCAATGACAAAAGGACGCGCCAAACGTACCGTTTCGATTGCGGCGCGCAATGCGTTACGAATCGCTTCGCCACATAGAATCGACTGCCTCCGGTAAGCGACCACCGTAAAGAAATAGCTTGAACCTGCAGCTGTTGCTCGGCGATAACGTGACATAGCTGTCTACTCCAAAATGACGAATCCGCGTGGGCACAAAGTCGTGTCCACCCTTGTATCTTTCTTCCTGTGGTGGTTAGCTACCATCACACGAAGCAGAGGAAGCTTGAGCCCACCCTGAAGGCTCGACCTTGTCATGTAGATCAAGCCCTCTGCTTCACCTTTCGCCAGCATAGACACTGAACGGTATCCAAGGGATGAACCCTGCATGCACAAGGCAAGTGGGCGAAGTTGGCTAACATTGTAACAGGAGGTCATCATATTCTATCTCGGTATGGATGTGGCAAAAGCCAAATTGGATTGTTGCCTGTTGTTGGATGAAGCCAGTGGCAAGCGCAAGACCAAAATAGTGAAAAACACCCAGTCAGGCATTATTGATTTGCTGGCTTGGGTTGCCAAACAAAACGTTTCCCCAAAAGCATTGCATATCGTCATGGAAGCCACCGGCATCTATCACGAACAAGCTGCCATGGCACTCGCGGATGCTGGCGTGATGGTATCCATCATCAATCCGGCGCAGATTAAAGATTTTGGCCGTGGGCTGGCCGTGCGCACCAAGACCGATGGCGTGGACAGCGTTGTGCTGGCCCGTTATGGCGCATTACTCAAACCCAAAGCTTGGGTGCCGCCCCCTCAGGAAGCGCGGGTACTGCAAGCGTTGTTAGTACGTCGTGAAGCCATTGCCCAGGATTTACAACGCGAGCGCAATCGCCAGGAGAAAGCCCATGCCACAGACACGCCAGCGCTGATTCATAAATCACTTAAAGAGAGCATTGGGTTTCTGGTCAAGCAGTTAGCCCAGCTACAAAAGGATATTGACGAACATATCGACCAGCATTCGAATCTTCAGAAAGATAGGGCATTGCTCCAGAGTATTCCAGCAATTGGCCCGCAGGTGGGGAGCAATATACTCTCTGTGATGCACAACCATGATTTTGGTTCGGCGGAACAGTTGGCGGCTTATCTGGGACTCGTTCCGGTGGAACGACAGTCGGGTAGTTCGGTGCTGGGACGCGCGCGAATGTCCAAGGCCGGCTCCGCCAGAATACGCGCCGTGCTCTATATGGCTGCCGTCGTGGGGACACGCTACAACCCACACGTCAAAGCTATTTATGAACGCCTGCTTGCCCGAGGCAAGTCCAAGATGTCCTCACTCGGTGCCGCAATGCGCAAGCTGGTGCATTTGTGTTTTGGCGTACTCAAAACTCAACAGCCGTATCAACACGATTATTTGAAAAATGCTTGACTTTAAAGACGGTATCTACATGGCTGCACCTTGAGCGAATAGCACACGAACTCATCAACATCATCAAGAAAATCTGGCTTGAACCTTTCACAGATGAGGCGTCAACCGGATGTCGGACAGCGACACGTTCTCCGACTATCGCAAGCTGGCTTCGTCGTCCAACCGATAAAGGTTGTAACGCGCCTTGTAGAAACTCGGATCGAGTTGCAGTACAGTAGTGAATTCGCGCCGTGCTTCATCATGGCGGCGGGCTAGCATATACGCATAACCGAGGTTGTTGTGTACGCGCGCCTTGCCGGGCGACTTTATCGCGGTATCTTCCCACAAACGAATCTCGCTAGCATAGTCCTGGTTTCGCAGAACGGTAAGGGAAGCCAAACCTAGCAGCAGTAGCGCAACGCAAGCCTGAGTTCTTGTTCCGTCCGTCCACAACCTCAGTTCGATACACAAAGCAAGAGATAGTGGCCATCCGACCAGATACATCTGACGGTCGTTGGCGATATCGATACGCGGCAGAAATAGATGCAACGGGATTAGCTGCAACATCACCCACGCCAAGGCGAAACTGATCCACGGGCGTTCACGCCAGCAGGCTACCATGATCACGAATAACGCAAGGAAGAAGACCAGTGGCAGCAAAATGGCGGAAAAATCGTTTTGCAGCAACAGGTCCGGATCAATGTTCAGCCATAACGGTAAAGCCCATTGCCGCATCAGATAGGAAAAGGCAGCAATTTGATTTGCTATGTTGCCTTGCAAAGAATTGAGCTGGGCACTGCGTTCCATATGCGACAGGTAGCTGTCGCTGAACAGAAATATCAGTGCGCCCAGAATCAGTACCAGCCAGCTCGGCCATTGCGGCGTCAGGGCACGTTTCCATTTACCGCCACAAGCATATTCCCACAACAACAACGCTAGCGGAAACGTCACGGCGGTTTCTTTAACACCCAAGGCAATGACGAAGAGCAGCGGAGTCAACCCATACACTTTGACGCTGTTTTGCTGCGTGCGACCGCTAATGTAAGCGAGCAACCCTGCCAGATAGAACAGCGTCATCAATGAGGTGGAACGACCGCATATGTAGGTGACGGCCTCGGTATAAATGGGGTGAGCGGCGAACAGCAATGCGACAAAAATGGGAACTTGCCAGAGCTTATCCTGCTGAAATTGTTGCTGCACAAAGGCCTGCGCTAACCTGTAGATCAGGTAAGCATTTGTCAGATGGATCAGCAGGTTGGTGAGATGAAAACCGATCACACCCGTGCCCATTGTCCAGTTGAGCGTGTAGCTGAACTTGAGCAGGGGGCGGATGCCGATGGATAAGCCTTCTGCCCAGCCTGCCCAGGAGTGTACGCTCGGATTGTTGACGATGACGTTGTAGTCATCAAACTGAAATGTACCGTTAAGTGCATTCGCGTAGCAGATTGATACTGCCAGCATGAGCCACAGCAATACGCCGAAGTGCGTTTCAGGGAGCCGCGCGGGCATGATCGAAAGCGAGATCGAGGATGTCTACAGCATCCCACCAGCGGTCTTTGCCATGTAACATCACGAGCAGCACCTCGTGGCCACTTCGCTTGGCAAAGGCTACGAGACACTTGCCGGCATTGGGTGTGTAACCCGTCTTGAGGCCGATTGCGCCTTCGTAGCGACCAATCAGCGCGTTCTTGTTTACCAGTGTGTAAAACTTCTTGCCGTCTAACGTGGCAATCTGCAAGTTTTTTTGCGAGGTAATCTCGAACAATGAGGGGTGTTTAAGCAACTCATGCACCAACCGCGCAAGATCATGTGCGCTGGAATAGTGTTGGATGGCATCGTGCCCGCAGGCGTTGGTGAAATGTGTGTCGCGCATACCAAGCTCTTTTGCACGGCGATTCATTCGAGCCACAAAGCCTGCTTCACTTCCGCCCAAGTGATCGGCCAGCGCATGGCAAGCATTATTGGACGACGCGATCATCGTAGCGGCGAGCAGGTCTTGCACACGGAAGCGTTCGCCAACTTTGAATACGATACGCGAACCAGTCTCAAGTGTAGATGCCAGGCTGACCGATGCCGCTTCTTGTAACTGTCCTTGTTCAAGAACCAGCAACGCGGTCATCAACTTGGTCAGGCTGGCAGGCGGCAAGCGGTCATTGGAACGATGTTCCCAAATGGATGCACCATCCACTTTGACGAGATAGGCGTTAGCGGCCTGTGGAAAAGGATCGGGCTGCGCCTGTGCGGCCATGATGTGGCACCACAGTAGCAGCCCGACCAGATACTTCATGCTTTAAAAGCCAAACATACCCTTCAATTTTTTGACACCTTCCAACATACCATTGACTGGGTTGTTTGCAGAAGGCGTGTCGTTGGCTGGGTTGTTCGCAGAGGGCTTGCCCAAGTCATGGGAAGCATCCGCTTCACTTGGCTTGTTGTCATCCACAACGTTTTTCATGCCGCTCATGCATGATCGAATACTCTCAGCGCTGGTCTTGCCAGTGTAGCTGCGGCCCTCGCATTCTTTGCGGCGTTTTTCCTCGCGATAAACCTTGGCTTCTGCCGGACAGTATGCAGACAGCTGCTGATAATTATTGCTGTTGAGTCCCTTGCAAATTGTCTTGGTGGTGGCAGCCATATCCAGCTTGCACTCTTTAGCGATGGAAGCACTTTTTGATTGTTGATCATGCTGAAGTAGCAGGGCATATATTTGCGCATCTTTGGAGGCATCCTTGCGCACGTTATCGCACAATTTTTTGCGCTGGTCGGCGCAGTTGGAAAAGATGTGATCAGCACTGCCAATCCAGGCAGCCGTGCTGTCGTAAGCTGAAGTGTCACACATTTGCGCTTTTGCTTTAACAAGCATCTCTTCCGAATCACAAGCTCCTCCAATGCGCTTGCCGCTGAAAGCCATGTTCATGTTAAAGTCTTGGCCTCCTGATTTGCCTGATAGCTGCATCTTGCCTGCATAGCTGTTGGAGGTAGCAGTTTGCTCGCCACTGCCTGTCATTACCTCCCCGTTATGGTCGCAACGTGCCTTCCACAAGACTTTATTACCGACGGTTTTGATGTCAGACATCTGGCAGTTCTTGTCGCCAGAAGTCTTTCTGGGATCGCTTTCCCCGCCTTTGGCCAAGCACACCTTCGTCGTAGTGGCGGGCATCGCGAAAGGCATGCCAGGAATTTCCATTTTGGAAGAGATTTCCCAGTATTCACCAGGTGCGGCATATGCTACAGCACCCAACATACTGATCATCATGACTAGAATGGCGGTAAAGTATTTGTTCATGATCGTTCCATAAAAATGATTGGTTGCTGAAAGATTATAAATCTAAGCCTGGCTGCGCGTTGAATTTTACCCGCTTCTCAACTTACCCTGTAAGTTCAAGTTCGAAGTACAACAGCTAGAGGAAGCTTACTATAGCGCATCGCTTTTCCGAGGAATACCCTATTCTATTTGCAAAAATCAGTCTTCCAAGGAAGTGCATGAGTGAGCAAACAGGGTTTTGTCGATGTTCATTCATCGACAGCCTCCGGCAGAAAAATCGGGAGGCGACTAGACGCTCTGCGCCGTTCAAATCGTAAACATCCTTCATTGCTTGGAATTCTGAGTCCAACATGGCTTTCAGCGATTCGTCTTTTCGTTTAACCGGGCAGCAATGAGTTAAATTCGGAGTTGGGTGCACGATTGAGTAATGCCTCGACCGCGCTCGCTGCCGGAACCTGCTCATACAGTACGCTGTAAACCGCCGCACAAATCGGCATGTCTACACCCAGGCGTTGCGCCAGGTGGTGCACTTCTCTCACGGTATACACTCCCTCCGCCACGTGACCCAGTTGGCTCAGGATGTCCGGCAACGCCTGCTGTTGTGCCAGCAAAATACCTACCTGTCGGTTACGAGACAAATCTCCGGTGCAAGTCAAAATTAAATCGCCGGCGCCAGACAACCCGCTCAAAGTTTCCGCACGCACACCCATTTTTAATCCCAGTCTGGTCATTTCTGCCAAGCCGCGCGTAATCAACCCGGCACGTGCATTTTGCCCATAACCCATGCCTTCGGCGATGCCAGCGGCAATAGCCAGCACGTTCTTGACAGCGCCACCCACCTCTACACCCATCACATCGGTGCTCGAGTAGATACGCAAGGACGAATGATGCAAGGATTGCGCCACCTGCTTGGCAAATTCTCCATCACTAGATGCCAAAATCAGAGCCGTGGGAAGCCTACGCGCCACTTCTAAAGCGAAACTCGGCCCGGACAGCACGCCACAAGAGAAATTTTGCGGTAAGATTTCTGCGGCCACTTGATGCGGCAGCTGTGTGGTACCCGCCTCGAAGCCCTTGCACGCCCAGATTACCGGGATTGGTATGGAAATTGTCGCGATCTTCTGTAGCGTGGCACGCAGTGCAGCAATGGGCACAGCAACCAATATTAATTCCGCACTCGTGAATGCGGCATGCAAGTCAGCAGTAAGGTTCAGCTCCTGCGGCAATGGAATTTCCGGCAGATAACGCTGATTGTAGCCGGTGGCACGCATTGCTTCGATTTGTGCCGCATCGCACGCCCACAATGTGACGCGATGACGCGCAGACAAATTGATAGCCAGCGCACTGCCCCATGCGCCAGCACCCAGTATAGTAATGTTCATCTTATAAAGAAACGGATGGCTAATCGCCCCACACTTCGGTTGCCCTCACATAGCCCATCATGCCATCCGGGTGACGTACTTTGACCCAACCATTGCCCGAGCTTTCCAACCATTCCAGCGCTACTTGCTGACGTGTATTAAACGCTACCGGTGCATCCGTCTCTGCCGACTGATACACCGTGGCAAGTGGTGTCATCACTGCCACATAGCGCTTGCTGTTTAAGGCTTGTTTTTCTATCCAAGCCAAACTACCGGAGCTGTCACGTACTTTAACCCAATCATCCAGGCTAACTACCTGCTCCAACGGCAAGTAACGGTTAACCACAAAGATTTTTTTTGCTTTAAGCGAGGGCGCATCATAAAGAATGGCGGAACTGACCGCGACAGACGCATAGTCCAGCGCATGCGCGGAACCTGCTGCTGTAACTAAAGCAATAAACAGGGTTAAAGTAACAGACAATTTCATTTTCAATGCTGGGTATTCGTTGCGGCCTGTGCCTGTGCTAGCTGCTGTTTCTGCTGCTGGTACAACGCTTCGAAATTGATCGGATTGAGCAACACGGGCGTAAACCCGGCGTGAATCGCCATATTGGATACCACTTCCCGAAGATAGGGATAAAGAATATTAGGGCAGATGATCGCCAACACCGACTCCAGCTCGTCCGGTGGCAAATTGCGCACTTGGAAAATACCGGCCTGTTTGGCCTCGATCAGGAACATCACTTTGTCCTTTTCCGGTAGCTTGGCGGTAACTGTAACAGTGACGGTTACTTCATATAGGCCCTCTTCCATAAAATGACTCTGAGTATTTAATTGCAGCTCAATATTCGGATTTTCGCGTTCCAAAAAAATACTCGGCGCATTAGGGCTTTCCAGCGACAGGTCTTTCACATACAGTTTCTCGATATTGAATAGGGGTTGTTGCTGTTCGGATGCGGCTTCTTCACTCATTAGATTTATCCTTCATTTTTAAATTAACTATTCAATAACTGACTTAATTCACCACTATGCTCCAACGCCACCAAGTTATCGTAAGTACCAACAAGGCGTGTGCCTATGTAAATTTGCGGCACGGTGCGACACCCGGTAATTTCCATCATTAGCCGACGTTGCTCCGGTTGCAGATCCACACGTATTTTTTCAATTTCCGTTACACCTCGGGCGCGCAACAGCCGCTCGGCCAGCACGCAATACGGACATACTGCAGTGCAATACATTAATACCTTGGGCATCGCTATTTTTTCAATGGCAAGCCAGCCTTTTGCCAAGCCGACACGCCACCCACCAAATTATACGCCAACTCAAATCCATGCTTGTTTAGCAGCACACATGCTGCAGATGAGCGTAGACCACTGCTGTCCATCACTACGATGGGTTGCGTACGATAGCGTTCTAATTCTCCAATGCTCTCATCAAGCTTGCCAAACGGAATTTGTTTCGCATTCAGGACATGCCCGGCATTAAATTCTGCCGCTTCGCGCACGTCCAGAACTAATGCATTCTTGTAGTTGATCAGTTGCAGAGCGGCAGCACTGCTGACTTCTTTTACTCCACGTATGCTGTTGCCAATAAACGACCATAGCAACATCAATCCGCTACTTACCGCCACTAAAATCATCCAGATATTATCTTGCATGAACTGCATGCTGCCGCTCCTCGTATTTTTGGAGGGCAAATTCTAGCAGAGCAGCGAAGTTCTCGGGGTTTTTCTGTGCCAACGCACTCAATTCTTTACACATCGCCTGGAAATCATCGGGATATGACCAGATAGCACGTTCCATCTGCAATTGTGCCGCCGCCTGCTCACCGGACAGCGCCATCAGCAACGCCTCGCGATACACCACTAAACTAATCGGTGCAAAAGACATCACTCTCTCATTCAATATACGCTTGTCAGCGGAATAGTCGGCCACCCCCTTGATCCTGCCACTCCTGAACAAATCAAAGTAAGGACCCAGCGGGGTTTGCACATCTGCCACCGTTAAATTCTCACGCCAAAAATACCCGTCTTTACTTACGCCCTGCCCCAGTCCCCTTAGCATTTCCAGATTACGGTAGCTCTGCAACATGTGCACTAAAGAGAACGCCCCCAACAACAGTATGGCCACCAGCGCCAAGCGTCCCATACCGCGTAATTTCAAGCGATAAATGGTGGTATCCAGCATGCCCAGAGTAAGCGCCGCCACCCCAAGAAAATAGGCATACCATAACGGATATTCCAACAGGCTGTGTATAGCCAACACGCCAAGCAAGGCGTATCCCCACCAATGGTAAACGGTACGCTGTGAACGACCACATTGAATTAGCCACATCGCCAGCATACCCAACAGGATAAGCAAGCCAGCCAAGCCCATTTCTGCGGCAATCTGCAATACCAATGAATGCGCATTATTATATAGACCGACAATGCTGGTGTTCTGCAAAACCGGGCCGAGCTGAAAATGTTGCCATGCGAACTGGCCAAAACCCGCCCCCAGCAGAGGAAACTGGGTAAATATTTGCCATCCTTCTCGCCACAAATACAACCGGATGCTGCCGCCAGTCCCTTCACCAAACAGACGCCGCATCGTGGTAATACTACCAGCCGCTCCTTCCAGCCAAGGAATTTGCACCACTCCATGCATCAAACCGAAGCCCAGCAACAGCAACAAGGTATAACGCAAAAGGGGTAAACAAGACTTATCGCTACGCTGCCACAGCCAGGCCATGCCCGTCATAAGCAGCAAATACAACCAGACGCTACGCGAGCCGCTCAATACCAGAACAAATAGTAGCGGCATGGCCAACAGCGCAACATACCGTACGCGTAGCAGGCCGCGCATGTGCAGCAAACCCAATGAGATTAATCCCAGTGTAATGTAGTTGGCGAAATGGTTGGGCTGAGCCACATTGCCATAGACGGCTACGGAAATCTTGACGGTAACCACGGCATCCAAAAAAGTATGCCAGCGATAATGTTGCAATATGCCGGCCAGAGCATTGAGTTCAGCCCCCACCAGCAGAAATGAAGCCAGCGCTGTCACCAATGCAGGCAAACCAAATTCCTCACGCAGGCGTTGACCGAGCATCATGAGTAGCGCCGCCCATAGCAAGTACAGAGCGAGTAACAAAATCTGATCAAAGTAGCTCACCCTGCCCAGCACAAACTGCATCATGCCTAACAGTAACAGCCCTATGGGCAACAAAACGATGAGTGGAAGTTGCGGTTGTAGCCAATAACGTTTTGTCATCAGCAAAGGCATGGCGCATAGCCCAAGAACAGCGGCACTCCATTCCTGATAAAACGTAGTGAGCGGATAGGCATGGTAATAATACAAAAACGGCAACACCCACATTAACCCGGCGAATGCCAGGCTAATGTGGGCGATACTGGGCAAACGATCTCCTCATTCTCTATTTAATGGATGGCATAACGAACAGAATATAAAAAAGAGGGGCTAAGGTTTGATGCGATAAAATCGCGTCTCCAGCGTTTTCCCTTTTACATCTTCTAAGCGAGCATTCATGGCAAGCCCCAACTTTTCTAATCGGTCATCTGGATGAGGATGTGTTTTGAACAGCAGTGCCACACTGCCGTCATCTTTGGAAAAATGACCTATTTGCTGTAGCACTTCGGGCAACGCAAAGGCATCATAACCGGCGCGCGCGGCAAGCACCACCGCGATGCGGTCAGCCTCAAACTCAGCATTTTTGTCGAGCGAACGTGCCACAATTTCCGCACCGTTACCAATCAGTTTCTGTACTTTGTCATTACCGCCGACCTGCTTGGAAATTAATTTTCCGCCCAAATCTATCAGGCTGCTTTTCTGTAAAATTTTTAAATGATGCTTACGGATGACATGGCCGATTTCGTGCCCCAGCACACCGGCCAGCTCTGCCTCATTTTGCAATAAGCTATACAGCCCGCGAGTCAGGAAAATATAACCTCCCGGTGCGGCAAAAGCATTGACATCACTCGATTCAATCACACCGAAATGCCAGGCCAAATCGGGACGCTCGCTTTGATTTGCCACCCAACGCCCGACATTATTGACATAATTCTGCAAGCTCTGGTCTTTGACAAGCGCGGATGCACCCAGCAAGTTGCCCGCAATTTGTCGCCCTATTGTAATTTCTTCTTCCTGCGAAATTCCGACAAGCCCTAACAATGCACTACTCGTTGCGGCGTCAGATTTTTCTTCAATCTTTTTTTGCACGCCATCCTTAAGTATTTTCTTGAATTCCTCCTCGAAATAAAAGCTCCAGGCAGCACTACAAAGCAGCGTCAATATCGTAACCGACAAGTATTTCATTATCGCTTTCATCAGAGCGATCCTTTATTCTGGGGAGACATCTGGGGGAGGAAGGTAATCGAACTTACGCGCAACCAGCTTCCCTTGAGTGGCGAACACCTGGGCTTCAGCTCGGTTTATCGCATACGACTCGACCAGATTCAGTTCGGTCTCATTATATTTAACGGACTGCAATTCTACTTCGTCAAGTCCGCGGATACCTGTAGTGGCAACTATTTTTCCTGTTCCTGCACGCCCCGACGCCATGCCCAAGAGTCCGCTTATATCACCAGAATCCTTACGCATTTCACCTTTTCGAATATTCAACATATGCACCCAGCCCTTGCCCTTTGGACTTTTTATTTGTAACCAACCGCCATTTTTCTTAACAATTTCCACTTTATCGCCAACCGATAGCGTGGCAATTGTTTTAGCATCTCGGAACGGCTCGGCCTTGATTCCATCGGACCTGATCACACTTCCTGTTTCAGCGGCAAATGCAGGCATAGCCAGTAAAGCGACTAGTACAATTCCTAACCTGATCGAATTCATAGTGCCTTTTTTTGTTGTTCATTCCAGCGCAGCAATGCTTCAGCAAACATTACGCGCCAACAATCGCGCGCCTCTTTGCCCCCAGAAATTTTCCCTTGATGTACAAACCAACTAACCGCAATGTCAGGGGCAATTATACATTTGCTTACCAGTTGCGGGAACGCAGCGATCACCGCTGCAACATCCTCTATCACCCGTGCAGCACCATTCGCATCTTCCTGATCTACTATCCAGGAAATCGAGAATGTCTTTTCGAATAAATCCCACAAGCCTTTTTGATAACCTCTCAACACTTCTACACTTTTCTGTTCAGTTCCCGTATTTTCAAGGCCGTAGCGGATTTTTTCCATCATTGCATCGGTCAGTATATTTTGAGCTACGTCAAGGCGAATTAATAACAATGTGGCATGTAATTCACCCTGACGCTCGCTGGAAACACGCACCATGCTTTGTTCCAGTATCTTGCCAGTGGCGGCAGAATACACACGTGCAATAGCAAAATAAATCAGACCTAATGTTACCGACCCGGTGATGTTGATGTAGGTGTCGGCAAAGTTAATGCTGGCATAAGAAATACCAATCAATATAAATTGCGACGCGCCAAATAAAAGGTCTATTTTGCTGCGCCCGACATTGTTATAAAAGCCCCAAGCTGTGGCCCAAATAATGCACAGTGTTATTAAAAGATAAATCTCGCGTGCTTCAGGAAAACGCAGATAATCATTATGTTTAAAATTATCTATAGCGGTAGCAAGAATTTCCACGCCCGGGTGCATTTTGCTCATAGGCGTGGGTTTAATGTCAAACAAACTAGGCGCAGTAGAACCAATAATGACGATTTTGTTTTTGAATTCGTCTTGCGGGCGCTTTTTTTCCTTACTGCCCATATCCGTGAACACGTCGTGGAAACTGACATATTGATACGAAAATGGCGGGCCGCGCCAATTGAGCAGAACGCGTTGTGCAGCAGGCTCAGTCCAGCCGAGATCACGCGCCACTCGCGTTGGCAGTGACGGCAATTTCCATCCATAATCGTCACGGTAGACACTATACTGTCGCACAATGCCATCCGCGTCGGGATAGATATTATGCAACCCAAGACGCCCACCTTTAAGTGCTGCCGGAAATTGTGGCAGTACCACAGCGATAGTGGCCTCCAGCTGAGCATCATTGAATAGCGGCACAACACCGGGAATCATGGCAGGCTTCACCAGGCTCAAGGGATCACTTGACGGATCAAGACGCAGCAAGGGGAAATAAGTATTGTTTGTGGCAGCAACAGCGGAGTCAAAATAAGCATCGCTGTCAGGATTGTATATGTCAGCATCGCTGAACAAGATGTCGAACACTATTGCTTTAGGTTGCTGCTTTTCGACCTGCTCGAGAAACTCCCCCAGCACTTGGCGCGGCCAAGGCCAACGCCCGTAGTCTTTGGCCATAGCGGCGAGGCTGGCCTCATTGATGTCCACGATTACAATATCGCTATCAGGCTTGGGCACAATGATGCGGTAGCGCACCATCGCATCAAAAGCCTGCTGACGCATACCAGAAATGATATGCAATTGCATGGTATCCAACACGGCAAATAACGTGAATAGTGCTGCAAGATAAAGATAGAATTTTTTTTGCCAAAACTTGGCGAGCAGCGCGGAGGATTTGGAATAAGCCAAACGCAGCCGATTAGTGAAATAAATATTAAGATTCATCGCAAAAATCCAATATTGATATCGTATCGCTCTGTTTTACGCATTTTGAATGGCGCATTCAAATCAACTTAATAAGTTACAAATTATGTAAGATTACAGAGAACATGGCGTCACACTCCAAAATACTATCCTCCGAATGCTCACACGAAACCAGCCGATACAGAATTCGCCGCAAATGATTTCTATCAGCTTGAGAGTGCGCGAGTCACCAACACGGTAATAACGAAACTTGCAGAACATCGTCATCTCTATGTTATTTCATTGCATTTTCAAAATTTTTTTACCGTTATTCTTTACGGTTAACATCGTGCGAAGCCCAGAATGCCTGGCAGTCAAGAAATCAGCTAAAATAGTACCCTTAAATCAGTAGCCAATTAATATTTAAACTATCCAAAGTCCGGTATGAAAATCACCCCTGTCCTCCTACTCATCCTCGACGGCTTCGGCCACAGTGAAGAAACTGACCACAATGCTATCGCCCATGCGCACAAACCAAACTGGGACAGACTATGGCATGACTATCCCCACACGCTGATCCGTACATCTGAATTATCGGTAGGCCTTCCGCAAGGCCAGATGGGAAACTCTGAAGTTGGCCATCTCAATATCGGCGCAGGTCGCGTGATATACCAGGAACTCTCACGGGTGGATGCAGCCATTCAGGACGGAAGCTTCTACAGTAATCCGGCATTCATGCAAGCAATTGAACATGCCAAGCAGCATAACACTGCACTACATATCATGGGGCTGCTGTCACCCGGCGGGGTGCATAGTCACGAAGATCATATCCACGCCATGTTGGAACTGGCAGCGCGCGCTGGACTCCGCAAAATATTTATCCATGCCTTTCTCGATGGTCGTGACACACCGCCGCGAAGCGCCGCACATTCACTACAACGACTGCAGGAAAAATGTGTCACATTGGGCGTTGGGCGTATTGCTTCCATAATCGGCCGCTATTATGCAATGGACCGAGATAACCGCTGGGAACGAGTGCAGGAGGCCTATGACTTATTGACTCAAGGCAAGGCTGAGTTCCGCTCATCTGATGCTCAGGATGGATTGCAGCAAGCCTATGCACGCGGAGAAAATGACGAGTTCGTTAAAGCAACTATCATCACCTCATCCACTGAACCACCCGTTACCATGCAGAACGGAGACGTCGCGGTATTCATGAACTACCGCGCCGACCGCGCACGCCAATTAACCCGCGCACTGACCGATCCGACGTTTGATAGCTTTACGCGTGCATATTTTCCCAAGCTGGCGAGCTTTGTCACACTGAGCAGCTATGGTGAGGACTTTCATCTCTCAGCGGCATTCATGTCCACAGCCATCCACAATTGTTTTGGCGAGTATCTTTCCGACTTGGGGCTGAAACAATTACGCATCGCAGAAACGGAAAAATATGCCCATGTCACCTATTTTTTCAATGGCGGCAAGGAGCATCCTTACCCCGGCGAGGACCGTATCCTGGTGCCATCCCCCAAAGTGGCAACCTATGACCTCAAACCAGAAATGAGTGCTTTTGAGGTTACTGACAAACTGGAAGCGGCCATTCGTAGCGGACAGTATCAAGCCATGATCTGTAATTATGCCAACGGCGACATGGTCGGCCATAGCGGCATTATGGAAGCGGCAGTCAAGGCCATTGAAGCCTTGGATGTATGTATCGGGCGGGTAGTAAACACCATGCTGGAATATGGCGGTGAGGTGCTGATTACCGCTGATCACGGCAATGCCGAGCAGATGCTGGATCGCACTACGCAACAAGCACATACCGCACATACACTTAACTTGGTGCCATTGTTGTATATAGGTCGTAAGGCGCAAATAGCTGACAGTGGCTCGCTTCAGGATGTTACTCCAACTTTGCTCGCCATGATGGGTCTGCCACAACCGCCTGAAATGACAGGCCAGTCGCTTATCTCAATCCAGTGACCGCACTGATCCGCCACGCGTTTCTGCTGTATATCTGCTGGATGGCAGGCATAAACAGCACTCATGCCTTACAGCAGGAAGAGCTGGACAACCTGCGCAAGCAAATCTCTGTGCTACAGAAGGAATTGGAAAAAACCACTGAGTCTCAATCCGAAGCAACAGACGAACTTCGTGAATCAGAACGCGCTATCAGCAATAGCAAGCGCAAGCTGGCTGAGCTGTCATCGCAACACCGTGCCGCAGACCACACCTTGGAGAAGTTGCAACAGCAAGCGCAGCAACTGGAAAGAGATATGCAGACCCAGCAAACAATGCTCAGCAAACTCCTCTACCAGCAATATTTGGGCGGCAAACAAGAATACTTCAAGCTGTTGCTCAACAATCATGACCCCGATCAAGCCGCACGTGAAATGCGCTATTATGAATATATCGCGCGCGGCCGTTCGAATTGGCTCAATATGTTACGCGTAAATCTTGCGCAGCTAAATGAGGTCGTCCAACTCACTCAACAAAAGAGCGGTGAAATTGCGGCGCTGCAAGCAGAAGAAAATGCGCAGCAGAAAATCTTGGAAAAGGACAAGCTTGCGCGTCAGCAAGTAATCAATCAGTTTGCCCAACAACTTAAACAACAGCGCCACGAAATTGGTCGCCTGCAACGCGACGAAAACCGCTTGTCACAACTGGTGGCCAAGCTCTCCAAAATGTTGACGCAGAAAAAAGGCAAAGGGGTATTCAACAATGATAAATTGCCTGATAATCGCTTCGATGGCAAGCCGTTCGAGCAACTTAAAGGCAAGCTAACGCTGCCGGTCATGGGTGAGGTGGTCAATAAATTCGGCAGCGCACGTCCAGACAGTACCGTACTTTGGAGAGGTTTACTATTACGCGCAGCAAACGGTCAACCAGTGAAATCGGTAGCGGCCGGACGTGTCGTATTTGCCGATTGGTTGCGCGGCTTCGGGAACTTATTGATCATTGATCATGGCAAAGGCTACATGAGCTTGTACGGCAATAATGAAACGCTATACAAACAAGTAGGTGACATCTTGCGTGGGGGCGACACCGTAGCGGCCGTTGGCAACAGCGGCGGAAATGAAGATTCCGGTGTATACTTTGAGCTGCGCCACAGGGGCGAGCCTCTAGACCCTATAAAGTGGATAGCCCGATGAAATCACTCATGAAGAATCATGTTGCAACAAAACAACTTTAGAGGTCATACATGCGTAGTCGTATTGAAAAAATTGGATTAATCGGACTAGGGCTGATCGCAGGTGTGTTGATCAGCCTGCAATTCTCTGCTATCGCGGATAAGGACAGCGCTGAGCCGCTGCCGATTGAAGAGCTGCGTGCCTTCTCAGAGGTGTTTGGCCGCATCAAGAGTGACTATGTAGAGCCGGTCACCGACAAAAAATTGATCACCGAAGCCATCACCGGCATGCTGACCGGCTTGGATCCGCACTCCGCCTACCTGGATGCCGATGCGTTCAAGGAACTACAAATCGGTACACAAGGCGAATTTGGCGGTTTAGGCATTGAGGTAGGGATGGAAGACGGACTGGTGAAAGTAATTTCGCCAATTGAAGATTCTCCTGCCTATCATGCAGGCATGAAGAGCGGCGATCTGATCATCAAACTCGACGACGTGATGGTGAAGAGCCTGACGCTGGGTGATGCGGTTAAGCGCATGCGCGGCAAGCCAGGCAGCAAAATTATCTTGACCGTGATTCGCAAGGACGCACCCAAACCGTTGACCTTTACGTTAACTCGCGCCATTATTAAAGTGCAAAGTGTAAAGTCCAAGCTGATCGAACCTGGCTATGCTTTTATTCGCATCACCCAATTTCAGGAACACACTGGCGAGAATCTCGCCACTGCGCTTAACAACCTGTTCAAACAGAACCAAGGCACTATGAAAGGCTTGGTATTGGATCTACGTAACGATCCAGGTGGCTTGCTCAATAGTTCAGTAGCAGCATCTGCCGCCTTCCTGCCCAAGGATGCTCTAGTGGTATATACCGAAGGGCGTAACTCAGATGCTAAGATGCGCCTGACCGCCGTTCCTAATGACTATCTGCGCAACAACGAAAAAGATTACCTGAAAAATCTACCTGCGGCAGTCAAGACCGTGCCGATGATCGTGCTGGTGAATGGCGGCTCTGCCTCCGCTTCAGAAATCGTGGCAGGTGCGTTACAAGATCATAAACGCGCTGTCATCATGGGTACCCAAACCTTTGGCAAAGGCTCAGTACAGTCAGTTCTGCCGCTAGGCAACAATACCGCCATCAAGCTCACTACAGCGCGTTATTTCACCCCTGGTGGCCGCTCTATCCAAGCCAAGGGTATCGTCCCTGACATCGTAGTGGAAGACCCGGCAACTATCGATCAAGATCAAACCTTCCGCATGCGCGAGGCCGATTTGGAGCGTCACTTGAGCAACAGTCAAGAAGTTGATGTGAAGGCTGGCGTCACCGTAAAGCCCACAACTCCGGCTCCGGCTACGCCAACTAAATCACCGACCAAACGCGAGGAAGGCGATACAGCAAAACCCAAAATGCTCGAGTTCGGATCAAAAGAAGATTACCAATTACATCAAGCTTTAAATTTGTTAAAGGGTATGAATATATTGCAAGGGAAGTAAGCGAATAACAATAACTTTCTTCTCTTCCATATCGCATGAATGACGAACAGTTACTGCGCTATAGCCGCCACATCCTGTTGCCTGACATTGGCATCGAAGGGCAACAGAAATTACGGGATGCGCACGCACTGATAATAGGTGCAGGCGGACTCGGTTCTCCCGCTGCCATGTACCTTGCCTCCAGCGGCGTTGGCACCTTGACTCTGTGCGACGGTGACACTGTAGACCTGACCAATCTGCAACGCCAAATCGTACACCGCACTTCCAGCATCGGAATGGCTAAGGTAGATTCTGCCCATACCTCGCTCGCTGAAATCAATCCCGATGTTCGCGTCATAGCGCTGAATGAACGCGCAGATCAAACGCGTTTATTTGAACTAATTGACCAAGCCGATGTAGTACTCGATTGCAGCGATAACTTCGCTACGCGCTATGCGCTTAACCAAGTTTGCGTGCAACTAAAAAAACCTTTTGTATCCGGCGCGGCTACCCGTTTTGACGGCCAAGTAGCCGTATTTGACATGCGCCATCCTCACAGCCCTTGCTATCACTGCCTGTATCCTGAACAGTCTGATGCTTTAGAAACACGTTGCGCGGTAATGGGAGTATTTGCCCCACTAGTCGGCATTATCGGTAGCATGCAAGCCGCTGAGGCACTCAAGTTATTGATGGGAATAGGTACGCTACTGTGTAGCAGATTGCTGGTAACAGATTTGCTGCATATGGAACTGCGCACTGTTAAGTTGAAAAAAGATCCAGCTTGCCTAATTTGTGGCACGCCATAAAATATAGCGTCTAACAGAAAATCTCTGTCTTTGATAAAAGACAGCTTGTCTAAGTTTTTGGCCAATTCCCAGAGACCAAAACGTAAATCCCTTTAATTTTTGTACGAGCAGATGTCCTGATTGTTAAAATGAGGCCCAAAAATGGATGTCTCATTTACTTACGCTACTCACTTGCATGACGTACTCCGTATCGAGAAATTATCCGGGCTGGCTAAAATAAATAGCCACCCCGGATAAATAACTGCACCAAATCTATATTGTGTGACGCTATGAGCAAAAAAAGCAGTTTCGATAGTTAAATGATTCTTTTTAAAATTTAATTAGTCAATTTTTGAAAAGCATCTATTCCGAACTGCCAACAATGCAAAAATCCAACAATGACGATTATGGCTTATTAAAAAGTTTGCCAATTTCTTGATGAGCAAGCTGTTCCATATTCTGGGGAAATGAACCACGAGCTGAAAGCGCTCTAAGAACTAAATGTGCCGGAAGTGTAGATAAGGTCATCGGTGGGCGCACAGGGTCCTGACCACCAGTCGTACCTTCGTCTTCTATCCCTGCAACAATGCCAACGTTACCTACTACTTTTGTTACTGCGTGATAGTCCTTTTGGTCTTTTAATGCATGGATAATTGCGACTTGAGTATTAACGATGCCAATCAATAATTCTGTCAGATCTTTTTCGGTTATTACAGCCATAATACATCCTTTAAAAATTAAATATTAAGTAACAGTGTTAAGCAAACGGCATCCATAAATCATATGGAAACGTTAGTATTTTACACTTCAGATTACTTTAACTCACCATTCTGTAGAAATCAATAATCTAAAATCATAGCCCCACATAGTTCAGCGATTGAAGAAACTGTCCTGCATTCTGATATCCTATTATACGGCGGACGTCCTGCTCGCGCCCTTGCGCATCAAAAAACAGAATGGCGGGCGGCCCGAATAACTCAAAACGTTTTAGCAGCGCTTTATCTTCGTCGTTATTAGCAGTGACGTCGACTTGTAGCAATACAGCGCTTTTCAATTTAGCCTGAACCTGAGCATCGGTAAACGTGTAGCGCTCCATCTCCTTGCACGATATGCACCAATCTGCGTAGAAATCCAGCATCACAGTCTTGCCATTCGCCTGTGCAATTCTGGCATCCAGTTCAGCCACATTCTTTACCCGCACAAATTGCAGAGTCGAGGCCGCTGCTGCCTGGCCATTACCAAATGCTGCCAATGGACGCAGGATATCGCGTGCGCCGGAGAGTGCGCCGATCAAGTAGGCGCTGCCAAGCAAAAGCGCGAGTATGCCGATGCCTTTCCATAGCTTCTGCCAACCTGAGGCGTTGTTTGGCAGCGCATCCAGCGCGTGCATATAAATGGCGGAAAGCACTAGCAGTGCCGCCCACAGTAACATCTGTATGCTCAGCGGGATCAGCGTTGAAATGAGCCAGATCGCGAGCGCCAGCATTAACACGCCAAAGAAACGCTTGATCGCTTCCATCCATGCGCCCGCCTTGGGCAATAACGCGCCAGCTGATGCGCCGATCAATAGCAATGGCAAGCCCATGCCCATTGCAAGTGCGAACAACGCTGTTCCGCCCAGCCAGGCGTCATGCGTCTGCCCGATATACAGCAGAGCAGCCGCCATCGGCGCGGCGACGCATGGACTGACGATAACAGCAGATAGCGCACCCATCACGAACACGCCGCTCAGATGGCCGCCATGCAAGCGGTTACTGGTATTGGTCAATTTACTTTGCAGGGCAGCGGGAAGTTGTAGCTCGTAAAAACCGAACATCGATAAAGACAGCAACACGAACACGGCAGCAAAGCTGCCCAGCGCCCAAGGGGTTTGTAGCGCGCTGGATAATAGCGTACCGGACAAACCAGCGGCTACGCCGATCGCTGCATAGGTTAACGCCATGCCGAGCACGTAGGCAAGCGACAAGAGGAAGCCGTGCATTTTAGTGGGATGTGAGCTGCGACCTACGATGATGCCGGAAAGAATGGGAATCATCGGCAGCATGCAGGGAGTAAACGCAAGCAGCAGCCCGGCGCCAAAGAAAAATGTCACGATCAACCAAAAGCTACCTTGCTTGAATAGTTTGGCGAGCTGCGTACTTTCAGAATCATCAGGCATTGCAACACCTTGCGCCACCTGCGGCGAGGCTTGTATCTGTGGCGTTGTTGTTGCGAGACTTGCCTTGGGTAGCACGATACTGAACTGCTTATCTATCGGCGCATAGCACAGATCGTTTTCTTTGCACCCTTGATAACTGGCTGCCAGCGTAATATCCTGAGCTTTATCGGTGTTACGCTCCAGCGTAATCACCGCTTGGAAGGGCTGATGGAATACCGCCATATCACCAAAGTTGGGGTCAGATTTCATTTCCCCTTTTGGCATGGACACATTCGTAATTTTTACGCCCGCAACCTTTGCGGAATCCCCCGATATAGTGAAACGAACTTTGTCACGATATAAATAGTAGCCGGGCGTGATCTTGAAATTGGCAAGCAGGGTGGATGCATCGCGCACGCTGACTTCCAGCCCGAAGGCCTTATCCGGAGACAAAATGACATTTTGCTTCGCGCCACCTAGCAACGGCAAGCGATCCAGAAAACTTTCCGCGTGGGATAGCGGAGCCAAGCATAACAATATCAGTAATAAGAGACGCATCGCTTTCAAAACCTTTGTGGGTGTTACCGATAAATCAGTAAGTTTACTAATCAAATTCCTCTATTATTTCTTTATGGAAACAGCGGATGTTCTATTTTCAAATGGCTGAAAGGTGAACATCGTATCCAAAACAACCTTCGCCCCTACTCCTTCCAACCTCACATTGTCAGAGCAGGCCGCCAGAATGTGGAGATGTTTCTTGCATGATCCACTGTAGATAACCGGGCAACCCTGCGTTAATCGAGACAGCAATGATCTCGGGAAGTTCATAGGGATGATGTGAACGGATAACAGCCTCAAGCTGTGGGTAGGCGGAGCGAGTAGTTTTGATCAGCAGCGGCACCTCACTAGCCGTCTCTATTTCTCCCTGCCAGCGATAGACCGAGGTGCATTCCGCCAGCATATTGATGCATGCGGCAGCCCGACTTTCAATCAAAGCATTGGCCACACGCTGGGCACTCTCACGATTCGGCAAATTGGTTAGGACTAGAAGAATTTCGTCCATCAGCTTTATGCCGCTTTCACATTAGCGCAACGAACCCCCAATTGCAGCAATTCATCCCACACGTTACCGCGGCGCAAACCCTTAACCACCTTGTCCACGTGCGCGGCCTGACGCAAGGCGCGCTCGGCTATAGCTGGGGTGAAACGCCGCACAGCGCGCTCTACGAACTTTTGGCGTGCGCCCCATACACGCGCATCGCGTAGCGCAGAAGACAAATTGCCACTGTGCTGCATGGCGCATAACACCTTGCTCAGCGTGCGAATATCTTCGGCCAGCGCCCACAGTATCAGTACAGCAGCCGTGCCTTCTGCACGCAGGCCATCGAGGATGTGCGCATATCGCGCTACATCACCCGCCAGCATGGCCTCGGATAACTTGAACACGTCGTAACGCGCCACATCCATTACAGAGTCCTTCACCTGTTCGAAAGATAATGGCCCGACGGGGAATAGCAGGGCAAGCTTTTGGATTTCCTGATAAGCCGCCAGCAGATTCCCTTCCACCCGTTCCGCAAGAAACACCAAAGTGTCCATATCAGCGGATTGATTCTGCCGTTTCAATCGGCTCGCAATCCAGGCCGGCAGTGCATTCAGTGCAATTTCCTCAGAGGCGATGATCACCCCCTGTGCTGACAGTGCGGTGAACCATTTGCTGCCCAAGGCAGTCTTGTCCAATCGTGGCAGCGATACCAAGGTAACTGTATCAGCGTTCAATTTCTGGCAATAATCCTGCAAAGCCTGCGCACCTTCCACACCCGGCTTGCCGGATGGAATACGCAGATCCACCAGCTTGCGCGTGGAGAAGAGCGATAAGCTTTGCGCGCTGTTGCGCAACTCTGCCCACTTGAAACCCGGCTCAGCTATTAACACTTCACGTTCTGTATAACCCGCCATGCGTGCAGCAGCACGGATGGCATCGGCAGCCTCGATAGCCAGCAGCAATGCATCGCCATGTATGACATACAGCGGTGCAAGTCCTTGGGTAAGGTGGTACGACAAATCCTCCCCAGAAAGCTTCATGGTCGATGAACTAGCTTCATTGTGGTGATGGCGGCGCCTTGGCAAGACTCAAGCGACGTAATATCTGCTGAACCGCGTCCTTGCGCATGTCTTGATAAAGTAGCGTCTCCTCCATTTCCTTAGCAAGAACCTGTGTGTTGTCATACGATAAATAACGCTGTAGCACAATTTCATCTGCGGGAACCCATTCATCCAGTTTGATATCGTAAGCACGTAACGAAACACGATAATTCAATTGATATTCGCGCACACGGCCGGCATCGCTCAAGGAAAGTATCTGCTTGCTCATAGTTTCGGAAACGATATGCAGCGTCAGTTGCGCGTTTTCGGACGAGTCAACGAGCTTTACGTTATATAACTGAACAGTACGTTTTAAATCAATAATGAAGGGCGCATTGGCATTAGGTGACAGTATGAATAATGTCTGAAATGGGAACGCAAATCCCCCTTGTCCGCGCAAATGAAAGCCGCACGCAGCCAACAGCAACGTGAGCATCAACAGCGGTAATATCAGCAGATTTTTGCGCATTGGCATCTTTCCATAGGTTAGATTACTACGTTGATCAAGCGCCCAGGTACCACTATGATTTTTTTGGCAATTTGGCCGGCTAATAATTTTTCAACGGACGGATAAGTTAAAGCCAGCTGTTTGAGCATGGCATGATCCGCATCTTTCGCAACGCGCAACTTACCGCGCAACTTCCCATTGACTTGAATCATCAAGTCGATTTCATCTTGTATTAATGCAGCTTCATCCACTTCTGGCCAAGGCGCGGACAGAATATCATCGCCGTAACCCAACTCTTGCCAGAGAGTTTGCGTAATGTGCGGTGCAATAGGGGAAAGCAGGCGCAGCAGGATACTGAGTCCATTTGTCATCGCAACTGCTTTTGTATTCATATCAGACGTAACAATGACCATTTGTTGCTCTAACGCTTTCAAAATTTTCATGCAAGCTGACGCCACAGTATTGAATTGCAAACGCTGCAGGTCAAAATTTGCTTGTTTAAGTGCTAGATGCATCTCTCTATAAACATCCCTTTGTTCATTATTCAATGCCTTCAAGCAATATCCACCAGACTCTTGTTTACTGCGGCTTTGGTAAACCCCAATCTCATTTTTATTTGAATAAGCGAAATTCCATACCCGTCTCAGGAAACGGAACGCACCTTCCACACCAGCGTCAGACCACTCCAGCGTTTGCTCCGGCGGCGCTGCAAATATTATAAAGAAGCGCGCAGTGTCGGCGCCATATTGGTCAATGATGACCTGTGGGTCTACGCCGTTGTTTTTGGATTTGGACATTTTCTCTGTACCGCCAATAACGACCGGTTGGCCGTCGGAACGCAGCTTGGCACCAACCGGGCGTCCCCGCGAGTCCGTCTCTATATCCACATCGGCAGGATTGATCCACAATTTTTTGCCCGCCACGCCTTCGCGGAAAAAAGTTGGCGCAATCACCATGCCTTGCGTGAGCAAGTTAGTAAACGGTTCATCAACGGATTTTGGCCGCAACGTTCGTTCTTCTTTTTCCTGTGATACTGAGGTAAGGGTAGTCTCGCCAAATAATCCCGCATCGCGCATCAGCTTGTTAAAAAAACGTGCATACAGCAAATGCAGGATGGCGTGCTCAATACCGCCGACATATTGATCAACAGGCAACCAGTATTGGGCACGTTCGTCTACCATACCCGTGGTGCAACCGGGGCTGGTGTAGCGCGCGTAATACCAGGACGATTCGACGAAGGTATCCATAGTGTCGGTCTCGCGCTTTGCCGCGCCACCACATTGCGGGCAAGTGGTTTCGTAAAATTCCGGCATCTTCGCCAGCGGCGAGCCGGCGCCATCTGGCACCACGTTCTCGGGCAGCACCACGGGTAACTGATCGTCCGGCACAACCACATCGCCACAGGTGGCGCAATGGATGATCGGAATCGGGCAACCCCAGTAACGCTGACGCGAGATGCCCCAGTCGCGCAGACGGAACTGGGTGCGCTTCTGGCCTAGGCCTTTGGCTTGCAGGTCGGCAGAAATCGCGTCAAAGGCTTGCTGGAAATCGAGTCCGTCGTACTTGCCGGAGTTGATGCAAGTCGTTCCTTTATTGCTCCAGCTTTCCAATCTTGCTGTTTCCAGAAGATCGTCGACGTGCTTTTGCAATGCTGAAAGATCAAAGGAGCTAATTTCGCCTATCGCATTTGAAACGCCAATATCCAGCGCTCTTTGTTTCGTAAATGGTATCCCTTGTTTGGATGCTGCTGTTTCAAGAGCTTCAAGATCTTGTATAAGTCCTGGCGTGGGAATAACTACTTTTTCTGGAAGATTATATTTTTGAGCAAACACTGCGTCTCGCTCATCATGCGCCGGAACCGCCATTACCGCGCCTTCGCCATAGCCCATAAGCACATAATTGGCGATCCAAACCGGCAGTTGCTCGCCGTTGAGAGGGTGTGTGACGAACAAACCGGTATTCATGCCTTTCTTTTCCATCGTCGCCATGTCGGCTTCAGCCGTGCCGCCATGCTTGCATTCAGCAATGAACTCAGCCAACTTTGGATTGCTTGCTGCGGCTTGGGTCGCCAATGGATGTTCCGCAGCCACCGCGACATAAGTCGCACCCATTAAGGTATCAGGACGAGTGGTATATACCTTGAGCACGCCCGTCGTGCCGATGCTCGCTTCATCATAGGGAAAATACACTTCGCAACCGTAGCTCTTGCCAATCCAGTTGCGCTGCATGGTCTTAACCTGTTCCGGCCAGCCTTCCAGTTGATCCAGATCGGCAAGCAACTCTTCGGCATATTCAGTAATGCGCATGAAATACATCGGGATGTCGCGTTTTTCCACCAGCGCGCCGGAACGCCAGCCGCGCCCATCGATCACCTGTTCATTGGCCAACACGGTGTGATCGACCGGATCCCAGTTCACCGAAGACGTCTTCTTGTAAATCAACCCTTTCTGAAACAGGCGTGTGAACAACCATTGCTCCCAGCAGTAATAATCCGGTTGGCAAGTCGTCACTTCACGCGACCAGTCAACGCCAAGTCCCAGGCTCTGTAGCTGCGTGCGCATGACGTCAATATTGGAATAAGTCCACGCGGCGGGCGGTACGTTGTTGGCCAAGGCAGCATTCTCAGCGGGCAGACCAAAGGCATCCCAGCCCATCGGTTGCATTACGTTAAAGCCCTTCATGCGGTGATAACGCGATAGCACATCACCGATAGTATAGTTACGCACATGCCCCATGTGCAGCTTGCCGGAAGGGTAAGGAAACATCGACAGACAATAATATTTGGGTTTTTCAGATTGATCCTCCGCGCGGAAGGTCAACTTCTCCTTCCAATATTGTTGCGCGACCACTTCGATATTTTTCGGTTTATAATCCTGTTGCATTTTAATTTCTGCGTTAGTTCGTCCAGTCGACATTATACCGGCATAATCCTGCCCAAGCTGCGCACGAACTGACAGACGCAAACTAACAAAAGACTGCACATATTGGTACGTTAAGATGCCTCGGGATGCGAGGTTCTGCTAAAATGCCGCCGAAATAATTTTTTTAATATCCTTCAGGAGAGTTTTACTATGTCCCGCAAGCACCCCGTGATTGCTGTGACCGGTTCATCGGGCGCCGGCACTACTACCGCCAAACGCGCTTTTGAAAATATTTTCCGCCGTGAGCACATAAACGCCGCCGTGATTGAAGGTGACAGCCTGCACAGTCTGGATCGCATGGAGTTTCGGGCTGCCGTGGCTGAAGCTGGCAAAACAGGCAACCATTCGTTCAGCCACTTTGGACCCGAAGCTAACCATTTCGACAAGATCGAAGAGACCTTCAAGTCGTATGGAGAAACCGGTTCTTGTAAGCGCCGCTATTACATTCATAGCGATGCTGAAGCGAAGGAGCTGAATGCGCGCTTAAACACCAGCTTGAATCCTGGTCAGTTTACACCGTGGGAAGATATTGCGGCCGGTTCCGACCTGCTGTTTTACGAAGGTTTGCACGGCATGGTGAAGACAGATACCGTGGATGCAGCCAAGCATGTTGATTTGAGCATCGGCGTAGTTCCCATCGTCAATCTGGAGTGGATACAGAAAATCCATCGTGATCAAGCTGAACGTGGCTATTCCGCTGAAGCGACGGTCGATACGATCCTGCGCCGCATGCCGGACTATATAAATTTCATCACACCCCAATTTTCACGTACTGATATTAATTTTCAGCGCGTGTCTACGGTGGATACTTCCAATCCTTTCATTGCACGTGATATCCCTACACCGGACGAAAGTTTTGTAGTGATTCGTTTCCGCGATCCCAAGGGCGTGGATTTTTCCTATCTTATTGACATGATTCAATGTTCATTCATGTCGCGCTCGAATACCATTGTGGTACCCGGTGGCAAAATGAGCTTTGCGATGGAAGTGATTCTGGCTCCAATCATGCATGAGATGCTGCAAAACAGAAATAAATAACTTTTTATAATTTGATGTTGGCGGGGAATCAGGCATAGTTTCTGATTCCCCGTTTTGTTTACGGATACCTAATGGATTTTCTTTCCGGCCTTAATCCAGAACAACGCGCTGCTGTTACCCTGCCGGAACAATCGGCGCTGATCCTGGCCGGCGCGGGCAGCGGCAAAACACGCGTACTAACCACACGTATCGCCTGGTTGATCAGCACCGGACAAGTCAGCCCGCATGGCATTCTGGCTGTTACCTTCACTAACAAGGCGGCAAAGGAGATGCTCTTGCGCTTGTCCGCCATGCTGCCGATCAACATACGCGGGCTATGGATGGGCACTTTTCATGGACTGTGTAACCGCATGTTGCGCGCCCATCACCGCGAAGCCATGTTGCCGCAAACTTTCCAGATTCTGGATAGTGCCGACCAGCTTGCTTCCATCAAACGGTTAATGAAAGTGCTGAATGTAGATGACGAAAAATATCCACCACGCGAAATTCAGAACTTTATCAGCGGCAACAAGGAACAAGGCCTGCGCGCGCATGCGGTAGAGGCCTTTGATCCCTACACCCGCCGCAGAGTGGAAATTTTTGCTGCTTATGATGAGCAGTGCCAGCGCGAAGGCGTAGTAGATTTTTCCGAGTTGCTATTGCGTTGCTACGAATTGCTGGCGCGCAATCAACCATTACGGGAGCATTACCAGGCTCGCTTCCGCCACATTTTGGTGGATGAATTTCAGGACACCAACCGCTTGCAATATCAATGGCTCAAATTATTGACTGGGCAACACAATGCCTTGTTTGCGGTGGGTGACGACGACCAATCTATATATGCGTTTCGTGGCGCGAATGTCGGCAATATGCAGGAACTGACGCGTGATTTTCATGTGCAGAATGTAATCAAACTGGAGCAAAACTATCGCTCGCACGGCAACATCCTTGATGCCGCCAATGCACTAATCAAGAATAATCGCAGTCGTCTTGGCAAGAATTTATGGACTTCGGAAAACAAAGGTGAGCCATTACGCGTGTACGAGGCACCCACCGATGCGGAAGAAGCCAGATTCATCGTTGACGAGGTGCGTCAACTCAACCGCGAAGGCATTCATCTGGCCGAGATGGCCGTTTTATACCGTTCCAATGCCCAGTCGCGCGTCATCGAACACGCATTGGTGTCAGCAGGAATAGCCTATCGCGTGTATGGCGGACTGAGGTTTTTCGAAAGACAGGAAATCAAACATGCGCTGGCCTATCTGCGCCTGGTACAAAACGCTGATGACGATAACGCGCTGCTGCGCATCATCAACTTTCCTACGCGTGGCATCGGCACGCGCACTATCGAACAATTACAGGAAGCGGCTCGCACGCAAAATATCAGCCTGTGGCAAGTAGCAAAACAAACGGGCGGCAAGGTGGCGACGTTTGTAAATTTAATCGAAATAATGTACGGCGCCACGCGTGAACTGCCGTTGCCGGAAATCATCGACCATATACTTCTGCACAGCGGATTGCTGGCTCATTATCAAAATGAAACAGGTGTCAAACAACGCGAGGCTCAGGAACGACTGGAAAATCTCAATGAGCTGATCAATGCCGCGACGCTGTTTGTACATGAAAACGAGGACGACAGTCTTACTTCCTTCCTTACGCATGCCGCGCTTGAATCAGGTGAAAGTCAGGCGGAAGCTAACGCGGATGCGCTACACCTGATGACGGTACACTCATCCAAAGGTTTGGAATTTCATACTGTGTTCATGGGTGGGCTGGAAGAGGGCTTATTCCCACACCATAACAGCCGCATGGCGGATGCGGGAGTAGATGAAGAACGTCGCCTGATGTATGTGGCTATCACGCGCGCACGGCGCAGACTGTATCTCACCTTCGCACAAAGTCGTATGTTGCATGGACAGGTGAATTACAACTTGATGTCCAGTTTTTTGCGCGAACTGCCAGAGGAATTATTGCACTGGATCACGCCACGCATAACAGCACGCAATAACTTTAGCTCTTCTGGTTATTCAAGCTCCCTCACTCCCACCTCCCCTATTAACATGAAAGGGCTTGGGGGAGAAAAGAGCCTTGGCGCTCAAAACTCTCCGTGGCATATTAGTCAGGCAGTGCATCACGCCAAATTTGGCGAAGGGGTCATAGTCAACATTGAAGGCGGTGATTCAGATTTACGCGTACAGGTAAATTTTCGCACAACCGGTACGAAGTGGCTGGCGCTGGAATACGCAAAACTCACTCCACTTTAAATAACGGCTAGCATATTGATATATACATCAACAATTTGTTTACACTACAATAAATTAAGTTCTGTTGCTTTTAATGGGGTTGGTATCTAATAATCTTAACCGAAGGAAACATTTGTTATGAAATCTACACAATCATTAAAATTTGTTGTGCTGGCACTTTGCTCGCTAGGTGCTCAAGCTGATGAAATTTTACTAAAAAATGGCGACCGGATTTCCGGTACCGTACTTAATAAATCCGGAAAACTTCTAGAAGTAAAAACCGCTTATGCCGAAAAAATCGTTATTAAATGGGATGCCGTGCAAACTTTGAAAACTGACAAACCTCTGTCTATCACGCTCTCTGATAAACAAGAACTCATCGGTATTGCTAGCACTGCAACAGACGGCTCCTTAACCTTAAACAGCAATGGTGTGTATGCCACCCAGCCTATTCCATTAGTCAATATCAAAGAAATCAATAAAAAATTCTTCTCCGGTAGTGCCAATATCGGTGGCAATATGGCAGACGGTAACACGAATAGAAACTCTTTCCATGGCGATGCAGATGTAACCATGCGTGGTCGCGACGACAAAGTTTCTTTCGGTGGGCAATACAACTACGCTGATGCCCAGGTTGCCGGTAAAAACCAATTAAATGCACGTAACTTCCAAATGTATGGCAACTACTCTCATTTTTTTTCTGATAGAGTCTACGGTTATGCGCATGGATTATTCACCAACGATCGTTTCCAGGACATTCAACTACGTTCTGCCTTCGGTATTGGTGCTGGTTACGAAATCTTTTCTTCTGAAGATTTAAATCTATCAGTTGAGGCAGGTCCCGACTACGTCAATGTTAACCGTTATGATCATCCCTATATCATGACCGGCTGTCAAAATGGTACCAACAAGCCTTGTAACTTGCCCGATGAGGCCAGCATGGCTGGCCGTTGGGCCGTCAATTATGACCAGTTCTTCTTTAATCGTGGTGTACAGCTATTTCATAAACATGAGGGCATTATTGGTAACGGTTTATTCGTTAGAAGCCGTACAGGTTTCCATATGCCTTTATGGAACGGCCTTCAGTTTACCAACGAAGTGCAATGGGACTACTACGATAAAAATGCAGATTTTGGCAAAAAAACTTTGGATACCCGTTATTTATTCAGCTTAGGTTATGGTTGGTAAATCCAAAAAAGAAGATTACAAAAGGGTAAGGGGTAGCGGTAAGCAATTCAACCATGCAAGTAAAACTACCCTTATCCCACCCTCGTCAATCCTATTTTCATCGTCAACATCAGGATAGATCTGGTATCTAACCTATTCACATGATAAAAATTTAATCACGTCAATCAACAGGCGGATTCAACCCAAGCAGTTGCAGAGTTTTGGGTTACTACTTTTCCAAATCGGGATGTCACTTGAAAAAACGCGCCGCACACCTTGTGTATATTACTCGGTAAAACCAAGCGGTAGCTCATGCGACGAATTGTACTCATGCCACATGCTCCTCTGGTGACTCCTGCACAAATCGTCCTGCCGCCAGATCAGCGCGAGCTTCAACCAGCGCCAACTCGCACTCGCGCAAATAGTAATATTGTGCAATGTCCATCACCACAAAGCGTGCCTTACCGGACTTGCGCCGACATAACCGGCATACACGAAAAGAGTAACCGGCACTGAGGGATTTTAGCTTAGCGTATGGTTAACGTTTGAGTTGGACGGTTTTCGATTCTTCGCCGCTACGCAAACGTCTTCTGAGTTCCTCAACCGGCATTGCATTTAAAATGTCTGTATGGATTATTAGATGACAGTTGGCACATACGACAGCGACATCTTCAATGCCATTTACTTTCGGTTCTTCCGCAAGCGAAAGCTGCTGACGATGGTGCACCTGAAGAACTCGCTTGCCCAAACCTCCCAAAAGACCGGAATAGTCAGTACCACAGGCTTCGCACACCCCTTTGGCCTTTTCTAATGCCGCACGTCGGAGTAGATCATTTCGACTCCGTGTTGTAACCGTGATTTCCCGCGCAATCCCCTCGACAGCCTGCGCAACTTCCCTGGCTGAAGCTATGCTGTCGAATTCATTAGTTGCGCTTTGGCTAGCGGCGTATGAGATTGTTTTCGTGCGAATGGTAGTTGGTGGCTGATCGAGACAGTGAACGCAGGGGATGACAGCAATGCCTTCCATATCAGCCCATGAAAGCAATTCGACTTGATAGTTGGAGCAAACCTTCCGTTTCTTGGTTAAGGAACTGGGCGGTTCAGTGCCTGTACCGAAAACGCCATCCCAATTCACATCGCCACCAGATCTACTTCGGCAATGCGAAGAGTGAAGCAACGCATGGCGCTTGTCTTTGAACGCGAGAAAAAATCCGTCATCAAAGTGTGCGATTCTCCACTCCTTAAATTCATCGTGAAGTTTTTGACCCTTCTTATCGTGAAACTCAAAAATCATTATCTGAATTCCCTCTTATGACGCAAAGCACAAAAATGAGAACGCTACCCTTTAATTTCCATCTTCAACACACACAAATGGCAGCGCCCCCTTTATATGTCTATAAAACATCGAATAACTGAACCCACTAAAGATTTAACATTGAGAAATTCAACCATTTATTGCCCGCTCTACTGCCATAATCCGTGCCTCACGCACTTTGTCAGCAATAACATTTTTATCCTCACATTGCTGCGCAATCTCTCCTGCATTCACCGTCTGCGTCGCCCGTAACATTCGCAGCAGATAATCTGCCTGCGGATAAGCATCCTGCTCATGTCCAGTCCGCCCCCGCGCATCCGAAGCACATGCCTGCAACAGGAGCGCGAAGCGTTCCGGCCTGCGCCACGCATCGCAACTCTGCAATATGGCCACAATGGTATCAGGGCACAGCTCAGGGGCACGATGCACATTACCGTGATAGCGCGCCACCAACAAGCCGAGGTCGCGGCATTCGTTGGTTACACGCAAACGCACACACAAGGCACGCAACAAGTCGACACTGCGTACCTCGTGGCCGATGTGGCGCGGTAAAATATCCGTTGGCGTATTCCCCTTGCCGAGGTCGTGCGTAAGTGCAGAAAAACGCACTTCCAACGAGTAGTCATGTTGTGCCGCATCGTCCAACACCAACATGGTGTGTATGCCGCAATCAATTTCCGGGTGATGTTTAGGCGGCTGTGGCACGCCGAACAAGGCGTCTACTTCCGGCAGGATTTTTACGAGCGCACCGCAATCACGTAGCGTGAAAAAAAAACGTGACGGCACTTTTTCCATCAGGCCACGCGCCAATTCTTGCCACACACGTTCGGGTACCAGCGCATCCACTTCACCGTTTTCCACCATTGCGCGCATCAGCGACAATGTCTCCGGCGCTATGTTGAAACCGAAACGCGCCACGAAGCGCGCAGCGCGCAGAATCCGCACCGGGTCTTCGCTGAACGCCGAACTAACATGGCGCAAAATTCCGGCTTGCAAGTCGGCGATACCGTTGCAGGGGTCAATTAAATTACCATCTTGGTCACGTGCAATGGCGTTAATGGTAAAGTCGCGGCGCAGCAAGTCTTGCTCCAGCGTCACGTCCGGCGCGGCATGAATAGCAAAACCCCTATAGCCGGGCGCAGTCTTACGCTCGGTGCGTGCCAACGCATATTCCTCGTGTTTGTGCGGATGCAAGAACACCGGAAAATCCTTGCCCACCGGCATATAACCACGTGCCACCATGTCTTCCGGCGTACTCCCCACCACCACCCAATCATGGTCGTTCACTGGTAAACCGAGCAGTTCGTCGCGCACAGCACCACCAACACTATAAATTTTCAGGCCGCTATCTTTCATCGGGAATAGCCTGCTGGTTAACAGCATTCTTTGCCATTATCACGCCCAAACGTTGCTTGAGGGAACGCGGCGGCTGGCCGAAAAGTTGGGAGTAATACATGGTATTGCTCATAACCTTCTTTACATAAATGCGCGTTTCATCAAAGGGAATGTTTTCAGCGTATACGGCTCCTTCCAATGTGCTTTCTCCACGCCACTTACGGGCGCGTGCAGGTCCGGCGTTATAGGCGGCGGAGGCCAGCACCGGATTATTGTCGAGTGACGACAGCACCGTTTTCATATAATACGTGCCCAGCTTGAAATGAGTATCCAGTTGATTGATAAGTGTCTGACGATAACTCTTCATCCCTATTTTTTGCGCTATCCAACGCGCCGTGGCAGGCATGATCTGCATAAGGCCTGTCGCGCCTGCAGGTGATTTAGCTTGATAAACGAAACGACTCTCCTGCCGTATTAAGCCATACACCCAGGCTTCTTCCAGTTCATTCTTGCGAACATAACCCTGCAATACCTCCCGGTAGGGCGCAAGATAACGCAAGCTGAAGTCATGTATTTGAACGGTACGATCAGCAGTGTTAATGGCATGGTCATACATCCCGTTGCGACGCGCAATTTCAGCCGCCACCAATAGCTGTTGGTCGTCCAGCTTGCGCGCCGCCCATGCCCATTCTCTGGCCGCATCAGTGCGCAAATCCATACGATATAACGCCAGTGTACGTTGAACAGCGGGCTTTGCCAGCATTGCATTTATTGTCGCTTTGCTTGGCTGATAAGTGGCTGGCATCGTTGCCGCAGGAGCTACTCCAATCTCCTCGGCAGCAAGTTGACCGTAAAAATTATGTTCATTGCTCAATTCAGTAAACAGCACATTCGCTTCCGGCAAACTTCCCCATGCTTTCAGAGCACGCGCCTTCCAATAACGCCAGACACCCTCATACTGTTGTTGCGGCGTCATGGCATTAATGCTCGCCCAAACTTCATGCCAATTCTGCGTAAGCAACGCGGTTCGGGCACGCCATGCCAACTGCGGCCCGGTCAGAGGCGCCTCACCAGCCGCCTTGTACCATTCCAGCGCGCGCGTATCTCGCTTGCGTGCCGCTTCGTAACCTAACCATCCATAAAAATAATACTGTTCATCCGCAGTAAAATATGCCGCTTTTTTTTCCCATTGTGAATAAGCTAATTGCGGCGATTGCTTGGCAAGCCGTAGCAAAGCAAACATCGCCACTGCGCGCTGCGCTTCGGAGGCATTATCCAGCTTAGCCGTGGCAAGATAACGCACCTGATCAGTGGCAGCACTATCCAGTTCGGATGCAGAAAGTACACGCTTGACAGGCAGCCTCTCCGAGAGCTGCTTAGCCATCGTCACATTACCTGCCTCCAGTGCCAGGCGCAAACGTAGCCATACATCCGTTGCATTGATGATACCGCTGGCAATTGCCGCATCGAACAATGGAGCACAACTTTCCGGCATTTCCGCGCTGTTAGTTAACCATAGGTTGCGCGCCTCATGCAGCACTTGTTCTTCTTGCAGATGTTGACGCGATCGCAGGGCATAACAGGTCAGATCGACCTCTCCACCCACCAGACGAGGATATTGTGCGGCAAACTCTTCCCATTGCTGCCTTTTCCCAAGCAATCTCAACCATTCCGCACGCAGCTGGTTAATCACCGGAGTATCATCAGGACGCGCTAGAAATGCTTGGATATCGGCGGCGCTCGCCGTTTCTAGTCGCATACGCAACTGGTAATAAGCTAGATAGGGTTCTAGTGGGGAATGCTTTAATCGCACGGCCATGCGATCAAGCTTCACTACATCCCCCATCCGAAATGCATCACGCGCGGCAAGAAAATCCGCATCCTGATTTGCGACCGCAAACACAGGAATACAAAGTAATACAAATACAAAAATATTTTTAAAACGCATGGATGATGCCCTTATAAAATTCCGTTTAGCCGCCATATTCTCGACTGATTTTGAAATTTTTCCCTTGCAGGCGATTTCCCCATTTATATTGCAGTGAATACACTCTCCACTATCGGTGGCCAATGCCCGAATGAATTTTGCGAGGCTTGTTGTCAGCATTGATTCTAGATCAAATAGCTCTTCAAATTTATACAGGCTCAATATTTTAGCAGATGCAGATTGCCGCACATCGCTCGTTTCCGTGAAAGCAGTTTTAGTGAAGTTGTGAATATCTTCAAGCAATATTTTTCAAATACAAGGTACTTCAACTCAGCGTGCTTTACTCTTGGTGCAGTAAGTTTGGCAACACTCAAAGAGAAGTATTTCTGCACGTGAATAACCTGAGATACTATTTTTTGAAAAAGGTTTAATGATATATAGGCGTGGAGAGAGAATGCAAAAACCTGTAAAATCCTGAAATTCAAAAATTCTATTAATCAAGGCAAGGAAAATACATGAGCAAGAACTTGGTGCAATTCATTATCGAAGAACAGAGGCAATTACCGGGAGCAAACGGGGACTTCACTGGACTACTCAGTGACATTATTATGGCATGCAAACAAATTGCCCATAGTGTAAACAAAGGCGCATTGATTGGCGTGCTGGGCAGTGCCGGTAGCGAAAATATCCAAGGTGAAACGCAAAAAAAGCTGGATGTCATAACCAATGACATTTTCATCGAAGCAAACCAATGGAGCGGCCATCTTGCCGCTATGGCATCTGAAGAGATCGATGACATCTACCCCATTCCTGCGCAATATCCAAAAGGTAAATACTTGCTGACATTTGACCCGCTGGATGGCTCGTCCAACATTGACGTAAATATTTCCGTTGGCACTATTTTCTCGATTTTGCGTTGCCCCGAAGGAGTGACAAACCCAACTGCAGAGGATTTTCTGCAACCGGGCACCAAACAGGTCTGCGCTGGTTATGCACTATATGGCCCCGCTACAATGCTAGTACTCACTACTGGGCATGGCGTAAATGGCTTCACGCTGAACAATGACATCGGGGAGTTCATACTGTCTCATCCAAATATGACCATTCCGAGCGATACCCAGGAATTCGCTATCAACATGTCCAACCAGCGTTTCTGGGAAACTCCAGTGCAACGTTATGTGGATGAATGCGTAAAAGGTAAAACCCCAGGAGGACGAGAGAAAAACTTCAACATGCGCTGGGTAGCTTCGATGGTTGCGGAAGTGCATCGCATCCTGATTCGTGGCGGCATCTTTATGTATCCATTCGACAACAAGGAAGCAGGCAAGGCAGGTAAATTGCGTCTACTGTATGAAGCCAATCCCATGTCTTTCATCGTGGAACAAGCGGGAGGGGTATGCTCCACGGGTCGCGAACGTATTATGGAACTCAAGCCGGCGGGCTTGCACCAACGTGTGCCGGTGATTCTTGGTTCGAAGAATGAAGTAGAGCGCGTGGTGGGTTATCACAAAGGGGCGTGACACAATAGCATTCTTCTGATGAATGCCTCACCATGCAGAAAAACTTAAGAGAAAAACAGCGAGTTTTCTAGAGGTGCCCTACATTTACAGAAGAATTGCTCAATCAATAATATTCTGCCTAACCGCGAAAAAAATACAAAACAATAAAGCCGAATAAAATTAACGCAACTAATATAACTAGCTGATTTATTTGTTTTTGTTGGGCTACTAATTCACGCAATACAGTTGCAATTTGTAATCCGGGTTTTTCATTCAGGGTTTGATACAACAAACGCGGTAGTTGTGGCAATAGAATGGCGTAGTGTGGCGCCTCTATTTTTAGAGCATTAAGAAAACCGCGCCAGCCAATTTGCTCGCTCATCCAACGTTCCAGCCAAGGCTTGGCAGTCTTCCACAGATCCAGTTCGGGATCCAGTTGCAGGCCCAATCCTTCGATATTCAGCAAGGTTTTCTGCAACAACACGAGTTGTGGTTGGACTTCAATGCCGAATTGGCGCGAGGTCTGGAATAGGCGCAACAAGACACGTCCAAAAGAAACTTCCCGCAAGGGCCGGTCAAAGATTGGCTCGCACACGGCTCGGATGGCTGCCTCCAGTTCATCCACCCGGGTAGCCGCAGGTGCCCAGCCGGATTCTATGTGCACTTCCGCCACGCGCTTATAGTCGCGCCGAAAGAAGGCAATGAAATTCTGTGCGAGATAATGTTTGTCGGAATCGGTGAGGGTACCCATGATGCCAAAATCCAGTGCAATGTAGCGGCCTTCTGCGTCTACCTGCACATTACCGGGGTGCATGTCAGCATGAAAAAAACCATCACGAAAAACTTGAGTGTAGAAAATTTCCACGCCATTGGCTGCCAGCGTAGGGAGGTCAATGCCGGCCGCACGTAATGCATCCACATGATTGACGGGAAGGCCGTTCATTCGTTCCATCACCATCACTTCATCTGTACACCAATCCCAATAAATTTCCGGAACTAGCAACAATTTTGAATTGGCAAAATTGCGTTTCAATTGACTGGCGCTGGAGGCTTCACGCATCAGATCAAGTTCGTTATGCAGATGCTTCTCGAATTCCTCCACCACTTTGCGCGGCTTGAGCCGCCTGCCGTCTTCCCACCAGCGTTCGATTAAACTCGCGCAGATATCAAGCAGTGCGATGTCGTGCGCGATAACGCGTGCGATGCCGGGGCGCAGGATTTTTATTGCGACTTCGCGTCCATTTGGCAGCACGGCAAAATGTACTTGGGCCACCGAAGCGCTGGCAATGGGGGTTTCTTCAAAGCTGTAAAACACTTCATTAAGTTTTTTTTTGTACGCAGCCTCCAATAAAGCCACAGCTTGCTCAGAGGGAAAGGACGGTACCTGGTCTTGTAGTTTTGCGAGTCCATCGGCGATATCGACAGGAATCAGGTCGCGGCGGGTAGACAGCATTTGTCCGAATTTTACAAAGATCGGGCCCAAGTTCTCCAATGCATGGCGCAATCTCTCTGCACGCGGAGCAGACGTGTCGCGTGCGAATAGCAGCAAGTTGATCGGTATCAGCAGCCAGCGCGTACGTGAATGCGCAAGAAGAAATTCGTCCAAGCCGAAGCGCAGTACGACAAAAATTATTTTTAGCAGGCGTAACAGGCGCATGAAAATTTTACGAAGATTTGATTATTTTGCAGTCCAGGCGAAGTGTTCGGCCGTATGTTAGAAATTATGCTCTCTGCTTGATTTTTCACTCGTCCAAAAGCGACCTTAAAGCGGCCGCTGAACATCTGAAAAGAAAATCAGATTTTTAAATTTCAAAAAACAGCTAAATGCATTGCAGTATTATAAAGACTAACAAGAGCTTTCAGGATTAGATAATCGGTTGATGCGTTGCTCCAACCGCGCTACGTCATCGCGCAGCTTGTCTGTTTGTTGCACAAAATCCGCAACATGAGTGGATTTGGTAAGCAGCGGGGCTTCTTCCGTCCAGTACTCTACCAGTGCTTGCGACAAGTTGAGCGCAGTATCCTGTATGTATTGCTGACCGGTTTTAGCATATTGCACGATACGTTCGGCAGCAATATCGCCCGTCACCCGGCTTAAGTCTTCTGCTGCATCCCAGTGTAAATGACGGCTGAGATAAAAAATTTCAGTAAGTAACGCGGTATCGCCACAGCTTTCAATTTGCGCATAAGCTGTTTCATCATGCACTGCCAGGCGCGGCAACAATGATGGTGGAATAGTGCAGCTTGCATCGGCGCTTACATCGCCTGCTGAAACATGCAACGTGCCATCATTTTGAATAGTATAGGCAAAAATAAACGGCGCGATGTTAAAGCGCGCCGTCTTGCCTGCATGAACTACCAACCGTTGCAATGCCCAACCACTTTGAGTGAGCAAGTGGTTAAGGGCAGCAGCAGTCGGCTGAAACAGCATATTTAAGCTACTTGCTGGATCCCGGATAGCAACCAGACTGCCTTTTCATCGCGCAGATTTTTCTGCACATGCCAAATTTCATCGAAATTCTCCGACATGCCGTTGTTCTCGCTCAATTGCCCGCTCATACGCACACTAGCAATGGCATAGTCACCTTCATTAACCACCTCAACAATCTGAGCATTGATTGTCTGCACATCTGTTTTTTGCGGTACATCGCCGCGTTCCTGTAATTGCAAGGAAATTTCAGCGAACATTTCGGGCGTAGTGTACTCACGAATATCATTGAGATCTTTACGGTCATTTGCAGCCTGCAGACGGATAAATGAAGTCTTGGCGCTACGCAGGAAAGCTTCAACCGGGAAATCTGCCGGAATGTTACTGGTGGTGCTGTTGACTAGCGGAACAGAGGTTGCAGCGCTACCGCCTGCAAATGGCTGCTGCCTCGATTCTGGCTGGTAGGACGATGCGCCGCTTCCTGCATATTGCATAGCAGGCTGCTGCGGCTGGGATTTGCGAAACCGGGAAACCAGGAACATCACCACACCGGCAACCAGAAGCGCCATCAGAATACCGCCCATTGCACCACCTAACCCGCCCAGACCTCCAGCGAACATTGCACCCAAGCCAGCACCTATTGCCAAACCGGCCAAGGGGCCAAGCCATTTATTACCCGCCGCCGCAGGCGCGGCCGGAGCAGGTGCGGCAGCGGGTGTCTTGGACGCTTGCTGCGGACTCATAGTGCGTTGCTGACCAATGCTGCCCCCCCCGCCCATGCGCTTAGCTTCAGCAGTTACAGTTAGCATAGAGAAACTAGCCAAGGTAAGAGTTAACAACAATAAAAAACGTTTCATGAACCACCTCATTTAATAGTTAACAACAAAAAAAGCGAATAAAGTATAACACTACATCCTTAGTGCACTACAAAAAGTAAAGGTTCCTTCTGCGAACCCATTTTGCTATGTCATTACAATATTTTGATAATAAATCAGCTTGCCTGAGACAAGTTAAATATTAAAAATATTTGGAGTGCACGACAGACATTGGGAAACATCCTGGTTAAATTTTATAACCCCTGTGCAGGGCCACAATTCCAGCATTAAGGTTGAAATATTCAACACGAGAGAGACCAGCTTCTTCCATCAGGCGCTTAAGCTCTTCCTGTGAAGGGTGCATGCGGATAGATTCCGCCAGGTAGCGATAACTGTCAGCATCCTTGGCGATCAGTTCGCCTAACTTCGGCAGCAGCTTGAACGAATAAGCATCATACAGTGGCTCCAACGGCTTCCACACCTTGGAAAATTCCAACACCAGCAAGCGGCCGCCAGGCTTAAGCACGCGCTGCATCTCACGTAACGCAGCATCCTTGTGAGTTACATTGCGCAGGCCAAAAGCAATGCTGACACAGTTGAAATAATTAGAGGGAAAGGGCAAGTTTTCCGCATCACACTGTGCAACTGGTATATTTAGACCGTCATCAATCAAGCGATCACGGCCAACGCGCAACATCGCTTTGTTAATGTCGGTGAGCCAAACTTGGCCGCTATTGCCTACACATTTGGCAAACTGACGGGAAAGGTCACCAGACCCACCCGCCACATCCAGCACTCGCTCCCCCACTCGTACACCACTGACCTGAATGGCGAAGCGTTTCCAGAGCCGATGCAGACCAACTGACATGAGGTCGTTCATCACATCATATTTGTTGGCGACGGATGTGAACACTTTGGCTACACGCTCGGCCTTTTCTGTTTCCGCGATAGTCGTGAAACCGAAATGAGTTGTCTTGTTCATTTTATTTCCTCAGGCTTATCGAATACCTTTACAGGGGGATGTGGAAGACGGCTCGCTCCCGCTTCTGCCAATTTGCTTAAATATTCGTGCCACAACGCATCCTGATATTTCCCGAGCTCATTCAAATAATCCCAGGAATAAAGGCCGGTATTGTGGCCATCATCGAAAGTCAATTTGATGGCGTAGCTGCCTACAGGCTGCACGTCGATCACGTTCACATCTTGCTTGCCGACCTGCAGCACCTCCTGACTCGGGCCATGCCCACGAACTGCGGCAGAAGGCGAATGCACGCGCAGAAACTCATAAGGCAAGCGGTAGCGTGAGCCGTCATCAAAAGCTATTTCCAGCAGCTTCGATTGTTGATGCAGGGTAATTTCGGTGGGCTTAAGCATGGTCATTAAAATTGACACACGTATTTGTTCGACAGCGTAATAATAAAAAGTTAGTGCAGCAATAGAAGGGTGTGTTCCATGCCGCCTTAGCTATTCTTACACAAAGCTTTTGCTCAGGAATTTTTTTCTGTTTGAAACTAATCAAGGTATTCAAACACCTTGACTACACGCTCCACGCCGCGCGAGCTACTGGCAATATCTGCCGCGGCTTCAGCTTCCTTGTGATAGACCAATCCCATTAGGAATACTGAGCTGTTTTCGGTAATTACTTTTACATGCTCAGGCTGAAATCCTCGGCTGTTATTGAGAAAGCGCAGCTTGATGTTGCTAGTAATAAGACCGTCATTACTACGCCAGGATAAATCAGTGAGGGAGGATACCTGTAGTTCGTTATTGACAGTTTTTACATTCGTCAAGCTTGAAACTATTTTTTCAATATCAGCTTTAACTTTTTCGTTAGGCACTTGGCCAGTAATGAGCACACGGCGATTGAAACTGGTGACATTCACATATACGGTATCTTTATATTGGACATTTATTTGATTGAGTGCCTTGTTCTCGATGTTTTGATCTTCAAGAATAATGCCGGCCGTACGGCGATCTGATGAGATTAACGCACCCGCGCCAACACCTGCAGCAATGATCGGAAGACACCCTTGCACCGCGCTTAGCACGATAGCCAATAATAGGTAATTTAAATAACGCATGTTCCCCTCTCACTAATATGTCGTCAAAGTGCGGACGGTTTCTGCTGATCAAAGTCCACAGCGCCCAAAATCCGTTGCGATGAATGCGGATGTTACCCGAAATCAGGCGGTAAAAGCATGCTTGATCCATTCCGGTCGAGCGCTATCCAGAGTATCAAACAATAGCGCATCAAAGCGGCAAGGCGGGGTACGGCTCAGTGTGGCCAGGTAATGCTGAGCGGTGTGTATCAATCGAGCCTGCTTGGCCGCATCAATACTGGCCGCCGCACCGCCAAAATCACCACGGCTACGCAAACGTACCTCGGCAAATACCACTGTATCGCCATCTTGCAGAATCAGGTCAATTTCGCCATACCGGCAACTATAGTTTCGTTGCAACAACTTGAGGCCATGGCGTTTCAGAAATTGTTCCGCCAGCATTTCGGCCTGTGCCCCACGTGTACTCATACTTGCGGCGACATTGATTTCTGCATCAGGTGACAAACATTGACAGCGAGCGCATAAAAACGTTCCATTTCAGACTTAATTGATGGGTGGGCTCGCAAGTAAATCATCCTTGTCAAAAATCTAAAAAGGGACTGGCGACCCTGATGCATTTTTTGGGAGTGGCACAGCCTTCCACGCTCACGTATAGTACGACGGCTAACAAGCAACAATAAGAGGAAGTGCAGTGCATAGCGGGCAAAAACAAAAATTAGAGTGCGCATTATATGTGGTTGCCACCCCCATCGGAAATTTGCGAGATATCAGTTTGCGTGCGTTGGATGTGCTGATATCTGCGGATACCATTGCCGCTGAAGACACGCGCAATACTTCGAATCTGCTGATGCATTATTCCATTGCGGCAAATAGATTAATCTCATTGCACCAGCATAACGAACGGGCGGCGGCAGAAAAAGTCATCGCGCTGCTGGCCCGAGGTCAATCGGTTGTCCTGGTATCTGATGCAGGCACCCCGGCGATAAGCGACCCCGGTGCGATATTAGTGGCAGAAGTGCGCGCCTCCGGTTACCCTGTGATCCCCATCCCTGGGGCAAACGCCGCATTAGCGGCCCTATCCGCCGCCGGCCTGCCTGCACCGCACTTCCTGTTTTATGGATTCCTGCCCAATAAAGCAGCTGCACGTTGCCGCGCGTTACAAGAACTGATCGCCTTACCCTATACCCTGATATTTTACGAAGCCCCGCATCGCATACTGGAATGCGTGACTGACCTGCAAAGCGTTTTCGGCGGTGACCGGCAAATTGTATTTGCACGCGAAATCACCAAGCTTTTCGAGAGCATTCAACGATGCTCCCTCGTCGAGGCACTGGTTTGGCTGAATGGCGATCCCAACCGTCAACGGGGCGAATTCGTATTGCTGGTTTCCGGCGCCGTAGCGCAACAGGAAGGATTAGATGCAGACACTGAACATGTATTGACGGCGCTGTTGCACGAATTGCCGCTCAAGCAGGCGGTTCAGCTCGCCGTGCGTATTACTGGAGCAGGGCGTAATGAACTGTACCAACGCGCCCTCTCACTCAAGTCCTTAGCTTAATACAAGGCTCACCCCATTTTTACATTCGGATAAAATATCTGTCATGGAACTGAAACTAACCCGCCCTGATGACTGGCACCTGCATTTGCGCGATGGTGCGTTAATGCATTCTGTGTTGCCCGACACCACACGCCAATTTGCCCGCGCCATCATCATGCCCAACCTTCGCCCACCAGTTACAACGACTGAACAAGCACAGGCCTACCGCTCGCGCATCCTCGCCGCGCTACCTGGGGATTCACATTTCGAACCGTTGATGACGCTATATCTAACCGACAACACTACGGCGAAAGAAGTTCGTACAGCAAAACAAAATGGCATCGTGCATGCAATTAAATATTATCCCGCTGGCGCCACCACCAACTCCGATTCGGGCGTCACTGACATCCGCAAGACCTATCCTGCCTTGGAAGAAATGCAGCGTTGTGGTATGCCGCTGCTTATGCATGGCGAAGTAACCGATACAGCGGTAGATGTGTTCGACCGCGAGGCCGTATTCATAGCCCGCGTACTGCAACCACTACTGCGCGACCTACCCGATTTACGCGTAGTGTTCGAACATATCAGCACGATAGACGCTGCACATTTTGTACAAAGCGCGCCAGATAATATCGCTGCCACTATCACCGCGCACCACCTGCTATACAACCGCAATGCCATGTTCAGTGGCGGCATCCAGCCGCACTATTACTGCCTGCCAGTGTTGAAGCGCGAAACACATCGTGAAGCATTACTTGCTGCGGCCACCAGCGGCAACAAAAAATTCTTCCTCGGTACCGATAGCGCCCCGCATGCACAACATACCAAAGAATCCGCTTGCGGCTGCGCCGGCATTTACACCGCCCATACCGCCATCGAACTATATGCAGAAGTTTTCGAGCAAATTGGGGCGCTAGACAAATTGGAAGGTTTTGCCAGTTTTTATGGCGCTGATTTTTATCGTCTGCCGCGTAATACTCAGAGCGTTACCTTGCGTAAACAGGAATGGCAAGTGCCCGCAACCTTGGGGTTTGGAGAACATCAATTAGTGCCATTGAGAGCAAATGAAATGGTGAAATGGAAGCTGGTGAGCTGAGGATATAGCTAGGAATTCGTCCTGGTTGAAATCAAACGGCCACTCTTTCTTCAAAAAATCCGCTATTAATCAACTCTCCGGTTAACGCCTTGTAATCCGCCGCGCCGGGACTGTGCGGGGCGTAAGCGAAGACATCTTTACCATGCATAGGGCTAGTGGCAAGCGCAACGTTTTCACTAATGCGCGTATTGCATACCACTGAACCATAACGATCCCGAAGTTTGTCGAAAATTTCATACGAAAGTTTGCGCCGCGCATCGAAGCGAGTCACCACAATGCGTCGCTCGAATACACGTTTGAGTTTAACCTCTAATACATTAAGTGCGGAATCCAGGAGGTGCACGCCTTGCAGCGACAGAAAGTCCGCTGAAACCGGAATCAACACTCGATCCGAGGCGAGCAGAGCGTTAAGCGTAAGCACTCCCAACATGGGGCAACAATCAATCAGGATCGGCGCGCCGGTGAGTGCCAGATCTTCACTCAAACCTTTTTTCAACAGAGTTGCAGCCTTAGGATCGCTGCCATACAACGCATCGATCTTGGACAGCCCGAGCGAGGAGGAGACGATCTGCCAACCCGCTGGCGTATCGCGCAGAAGTTTGGCAAGCGGAGTACTCAGCCTAAAAAAGGCATCCATGCCAGCACCAGATAAGGTGGCATCCTTCAGCCCACTGGCCAAGCTTAAATGCCCTTGAGGATCAAGATCAAGCGCGATGGGATGCCGCTGCCCCATGGCCAGCGCAGCGGCAAGATTGAGACAGGTGGTGGTTTTGCCCACCCCCCCCTTCTGATTGAATACAGTGATAACCGCCATTCTGGAAAAACCCCGTAACGGGCGGATGCGAAATAAGCATAACTTACTGACCCATCACTCTACAGTGACAGATTTGGCCAGATTGCGCGGCTTGTCGACATCAGTTCCCTTTTGCAATGCCACGTAATATGCCAGCAGTTGCAGTGCAATGGTGTGCAGAATAGGGCTCAAATATCCGGCATGCTCGGGCATTTGCATTAAATGTACGCCCTCACCCGAGTGAAAACGCGTGCCAGCATCGGCGAATACATACAACTCGCCACCTCGTGCGCGTACTTCTTGCAGGTTGGATTTAAGCTTTTCCAGCAATGCATCGTTAGTGGCAACGGCAATAACCGGCATGTCCTTATCCACCAGGGCTAACGGCCCGTGCTTTAATTCACCAGCGGGGTATGCTTCGGCGTGAATGTAAGATATTTCCTTTAGCTTAAGCGCACCTTCCAGTGCGATGGGATAGTGTAGTCCGCGTCCTAGAAACAGAGCATGACGCTTGTCGGCAAAACGCTCAGCCATCTGTGCAATATCAGGTTCAAGTTTCAATACCAATTGAACCGCGCTGGGCAAATGACGCAACGCATGCAAGTGGCGCTGTTCTTTTTCTGCACTCAACCGTCCACGCTGCTTGGCGAGAACCAGAGTGAGCAAGAACAAAGCCGCTAATTGTGTAGTAAATGCCTTGGTTGAGGCGACACCAATTTCCGGCCCCGCACGCGTCAGGAAATGTAGCTTGGAGAGCCTGACCAGCGCGCTTTCCGGCACATTGCAAATGGAAAGAGTATGTGGGTGGCCCAATTCCTTGGCGTGGTTGAGTGCAGCCAGAGTATCGGCAGTTTCCCCCGATTGAGAAATGGTAACAACCAGCGCCTTGGGATTGGGCACGCTCACGCGATAGCGATATTCGCTGGCGATTTCCACGGTACATGGAATGCCGGCGATTTCTTCAAGCCAGTAGCGCGCCACGAGTCCCGCATGATGGCTGGTGCCACAAGCGAGAATGAGGATACTTTCAACTTGTTGAAATGCGGCAGCAGCCTCGGCCCCGAAAATGCCGGGTATCAGTGACTGGCTGTTACATACACCTTCCAACGTGTCCGCGAGCGCTTGCGGCTGCTCGTGAATTTCCTTCTGCATATAGTGACGATATTCACCCAGCTCCATGCTTGCGTTAGACAGTTTGCTAACGTGTACCGGACGCTCCACCGCTTGGCCCTTGGCATCGAAAATCCGGTAGCCGTGCAAACTTACTTCGGCCACATCGCCCTCTTCCAGATACACCACATTTCTTGTCACCGGCAACAGCGCGGATACATCTGATGCAATGAAATGCTCCTCAATTCCTACTCCCAAAAGTAACGGACTACCCTTGCGCGCACAAATTAGCTGGCTCGGATTGTCCGCTGCCACGACACCAATGGCGTAAGCGCCCACCAACTCGGCAAGCGCCGTCTGAGTTGCAACCAACAAGCTATTGCCACGCGCATAGTGGCTGCTAATAAGATGGGCAATAACTTCGCTGTCAGTATCGGATGTAAATACCGAACCTTGCGCCGTCAGGCGTGTGCGTAGCTCTTCGTAGTTTTCGATAATGCCGTTGTGCACCACGGCAATGAGATTGCTGCTCAAGTGCGGGTGCGCGTTACGTTCGCTGGGCACGCCGTGAGTAGCCCAACGCGTATGCGCTATACCGATATGACCGCTGGTAGCAGAACTTCGTGTGGTTAATTCCGCAACGCGTCCGGTACTTCGGATGCGTTGCAACTCATTGTTCTCGACAACCACCAGTCCAGCTGAGTCATAACCCCTATATTCCAGACGTTGCAGCCCTTGTAAAAGAATAGGAACGACATTGCGCTGCGCTATTGCACCGATTATTCCGCACATAATTAATTCCGTTATTTATTGCAAGCGCTAATTGTAGCAAGAATGAGACTGGTGCCGTAACTCGAACAATTTATAGCGTCAAACACCGCTTTCAATCGCGATGAATCCTGCCAAGTTTAAGTATTTCATGGCTTTTTATACGATTCGGCACCCTATTTTGTTTTTTAAAATAAACAGTCCACACTTCCTTCGTGTTCTTCAACATTGAAGTGCAATATGTTGCCATTGTTCAGTACCAGCGCTGGAAATGCTTTGACTCCTTTATTTTTCGCTTCAATTTGTTTTGAAGGATTTAACCCGATATGAACAATATCTAAATTGGCTAAGCCAATTAAATTTACAACTTCCTGTCCCACCGATGCACATATGTCGCAACCATCATGATAAAGCGTCGAATTTTTCATAACTTGATTTTCTTAAAAAATTAACAAGGAAGCCAAAAGAAATTCTGGATCTCTTAAAGTTTAACCTTTGACATCAGCCATTGATGCACCGAAATTGATGTGAAGCACTGTTCCGCTTGGCGTTACTAACGCCGGAACAGATTTCACGCCTGCTTTTTCCGCCTCGTCAAACCTCGACATATCCTTGCTTAAATGGACAATTTCCACATTATCGGCACCGACCAAATTGATAATGTCATGTTCAGCACTGACGCAAACAGGACATCCCGCATGATAAAAAACTGATTTACGCATCTTTTTTCTCCTTATGGCCTGTCTAAACACGATAACCGGCCTAATTGTAATTAGGAATCCTAATATAGTCAAGCTAGCGTTTTTACTCGTATTCGTATTCTGATTCTGCAATGCTTCCAGAAAAGCAACAAGTTCAGGACGCACGCGACAGTTACCGGTTTTATGCCTCTAAGTTACCGCAGATAAATCACATGCTACGGATGGGCGGGTAAGACAAAGTAGGGACACGCACCATGAAGTGACCTTGCTTAGAGAGTAACGGAAATAAGATGCATATTAGGTGCTTGGGGTTATCGATCGAACCTGACCAATTGGTTTGTAAAAAAATATTATTCAGCGTGCTCTGTAACAGTTAATTTTTGACCAACAGCCCCCGCATAAAAAACCACTAGCTTCACAGGAACAGAACCAAGATTACGGCCATTGTGAGGGGTATTAATTACCTCCGCCAACGCCTCGCCTGCTTTTAACCGTTTAAATGTACCGCTTTTTAGTTGAACTTCCAGCTCACCCTCAAGCACTAGGCCAAATGATGAAACTGGATGTGAATGCCAGCCTGTTTCACCACCAGGCACAATTTCTATAATCAAACCAGTAATTTCAGGCTTGCCCTCAGGATAAATAATTGGTTTGCCGTCCCAACTCGTATCGGCTTTCAATATGACCGATGCTTTCACAGCAGCGGACGTCTCAAGAGCGAATGCAGTTGGCTGGCAAACCAAAGCCCAAACAACAATGCAAAAATAATTGCCAATTTTCATGAAAACACCTCAATAACACTAGTAGAATTTAAAGCACTTTAACTCAAAATAAACCGCCCCGCCCCAAATAGCGGGGAATTTACCCGCAGAAATTAAACCCGCGCCTCTAAAGGCGTCATATCACCTGAAGATCATAAGTTGCTTCAGTAATTTATGAACATACCGATAGGTCTAATCTATCTGTTAATGTTAAAACGTCAAATGTTAGAGTCTTATGCCAACCAAACCACTTGATCGCCTGATGTTTGCCCAAGGAAGCCTATGTTTCTTTTGCAGACAACCTTTACCGAAAGCTGAGGCCAGCGTTGAACATCTGCTCGCTAGCGCCAATGGCGGGAGCAACAACGACGAAAACTGCGTTGCTTGCTGCAAATCGGTCAATGCACTACTAGGCAGCATGTCTCTCAAGGAAAAATTTCAGGTCGTTCTCAATCAAAAGGGGCAGTTCAAGTGCCCTAACGGGACTGGTTCTATCAAAGCTGTAGCACAACCGAAACTCACACCCAAAGCGCCAGCCGCCGCAAAGTCGAAGGAAGATCAGCTTGCGCTGGTTGTAGCTAATTTAAAACAGCGCGGTAATTCGAAGCCACGTACCCTTAAGACTCTCACGAGCACTATCGCTTCGCTCTTCCCTAAGGGCTTATCTGAAGCTGAGCTCACTGTTTTGGTTCAGCAGTTGCAATCAAGGGGCAAAGTTGTCGTATCAGAGAAAACGATCACCTATGCGCTCTGAATCAAGAACTTCTAACATTGCATTCGAGAAGGACACTCCGCAAGCTCGGCAGGGTTGAACATCACGACACTCTCTGCGTGATGGGATTTAAAAATAGGAACTGGCGAAAACATTCAAATTTAAATTCAAGTATGGCGTTAGCCGGATTCTTCAGTCTGCTTTGGCGGCGCCAAGGTAACCGCGCCGGTGTAGCATTCAATTGCTGGATATAGAAGGCGATCCGTGTTACACACGGGGACATTTACTTCGGGTAATGGGTAGATAGACTCGCTGTCCCAGTGAATCATTGGTACGCCATGCATTCCAGATTGGGATACTATTTTTCAATAGCCGGGCAGCTTTACCGGCTTATTTTCAATTCAGTACCCGTTATCCCTGTGGACTGTCGGTCATTTGACCGCAATACTTCTCAAGATTTTGAGGCAGATGATCTGGACAAACGCCGCACAGTTTATTTCCCGGCACTGCAAAATCAATAAACTTTGGGTAGGGCAAATTGAGGTTCGCCATAATATCTTTGAATTGCGCCAGTGTGAGCCCTTCGCCCAGGCGAGGATTACGTTTCTTTTCCTGCGCGATGGAAGAAACACGCCGGTCTTTGTAATCATGGCCGGGATAAACCAGATACTCGTCCGGGAAAGAAAACAGCTTTTCCCTGACGCTCTTGTATAGCATGTCCGCATCGCCATTCTGAAAATCGGTGCGGCCACATCCCTCGATTAGCAACGAGTCACCGGTAAATATCCGGTCGTCTGACAGATAGGCAAAATGTCCGTCAGTATGTCCAGGTGTATGTATCGGCAACAGTTGGATACTACCCACGTTAAAAGGTGTTCCTTCTTCAATTCCAACATCTGCGCAAGGCAATCGGTCTATAGCTGGCATCGCTATCTTGCTTCCTACTTTGGTTTTTAATTGGAGAGCGGCGGTGATGTGGTCTGCATGAATATGGGTGTCCAAACTATAAGCCAGCGTCAATCCAAGTTGGCTGATTTCGGCAAGATCACGGTCAACCGAGTTGATAACCGGATCAATGAGGACAGCTTGCCCCGTTTCCTCACAACCGAGTAAATAGGTATAGGTACTTGATAACGGCTCGAACAATTGACGAAAGATCATGACGGTGCCTTTAACTTAAATTTTTCACAAACGATCTAAATGGGCCGTTTCGTTAAAACAATTACAAATAATCTATTCAGACCAAATTTGTCGCAGGTTGTTATTGGTAAAAGGCTAGCGGCTCAGCAAGCTCATTGCAACATCTCTTGCCTCCCTTTGAATTGTATCTACGTTTGATAGGGATGCAAAGGCAATCAATGCGATTCCAATAACGGTATAGACCGTAAAATAGATTACCTTCATTATACGCTATAATATAATATATTTGTGTATAATAATACAAACATTATTGTTACGCAAAAATAAATTCATGGGTATTGCAGCTAAAAAACTTGACCTGAACGCATTGCACGCTTCCGCAACTGATGCGTGTAGATTACTAAAAGCCTTAGCCAATCCAGACCGTTTGCTATTGCTATGCCAGCTGACCCAAGGTGAGCACTGTGTCAGTGACTTGGAAAGCTTGCTGGACATTAAGCAACCGACGCTTTCGCAACAATTGACCGTACTGCGTGAAGAACAGTTAGTCACTACACGTCGAGACGGAAAACAGATCTTTTACTCCATTGCCAGCAAGGAAGCGATGGCCGTCATGGCAGTGTTGTATGAGCAATTCTGTAAACCGGATAAAAGAGGAAAGAAATGACAATCGACTGGGCAAATTTCACCCCTTGGTCATCCTTGGCTGGTGGCGTACTAATTGGTCTTGCTACAGCAATGTTCCTTTTACTTAACGGACGAATCGCAGGCATCAGCGGTATTCTGGGTGGGCTACTACGACCGATAAAAGGTGATGTTGGGTGGCGGGTCGCTTTTGTAGCAGGTCTCATTTTTTCGCCTATCGCCTTTAGCGTAGCCGCGCCTCTTCCTGCGGTTCAGATTGATGCCGACGCTGCGTCTCTGATTATGGCTGGCCTGCTGGTGGGAATAGGCACCCGCTATGGTTCAGGTTGTACCAGTGGACATGGTGTTTGTGGCCTCTCGCGGCTTTCACCGCGCTCGATGGTAGCTACTGCCTTGTTCATGTTAGCCGGTTTTGTAACGGTCTTTATCACTCGCCACCTGATTGGTTAAGGAGAATACGATGCAAGTTTTAATGGCATTCATCACAGGCTTGATATTTGGTCTGGGTCTGATTTTGTCAGGCATGACGGATCCGGCCAAAGTGATTGGCTTTCTGGATATTGCTGGCGCATGGAATCCATCGTTGATGTTCGTGATGGGCGGTGCCATTCTGATAGCGGCAATCGCGTTTCGCTTTGCTAAGACTCGCCCGAAAGCGTTGCTGGGTGATGTCATGCGCTTGCCAACTGCACGCCAGATCGACAGACGACTGGTTTTGGGCGGACTGGCATTTGGGGGCGGCTGGGGTTTGGCCGGTTATTGCCCTGGCCCGGCGTTGGCTTCGCTTGCCATCGGTGGGGGCAAGCCACTGATCTTTGTCGTCGCCATGCTTGCCGGTATGGCGATTTTCGAAATCCAGGATAGGCGTTCAAGCGCGCACAAACGCAAAGCAGTGTGATTTCCCCTGAGCCGCGCATGCAAATGGCGATGACTACTGCGATATGCGACGTGCTATTCAATAAGAGGCGACAATGATAGTCGAACTGGGATTAGGCTTGGCGGTTGGCGCAATAATGGCGCTGACTGGTGCCGGGGGCGGGATATTGGCAGTTCCGCTGCTCGTATTTGGCCTGCAGCTTAATGTTGTCCAAGCAGGGCCGGTTGGTTTATTAGCCGTAGGGCTAGCTGCCGCTTTAGGAGCGGCAGTCGATTTAAAAGCGGGGATCGTTCGCTATAGAGCGGCACTGTTGATGTCCGTTACCGGCATGTTCCTGTCGCCTTTCGGTGTATGGCTTGCCCACAGACTCGACAACCGTTGGCTAAGTATTCTGTTTTCCATCATCTTGTTCTTCATTGCGTATCGGACTTTCCGCCAGGCCAAGGATCACTCAACCGATAATGAAGGTGGCAACATCCAAAAACTTGCATGCGTTCGAGACGCCAATAGCGGCCAGTTCGTCTGGACCACTCGCTGTGCACGCGCCTTGGCAATATCTGGAGGCATTGCGGGATTATTCTCTGGTTTGTTGGGTGTGGGAGGCGGCTTTGTGATTGTTCCAGCTTTACAACGCTATACGGATTTGGTCACTCAGTGCGTCGTCGCCACGTCATTGGCAGTCATTGCGTTGGTGTCACTAACTAGCGTCCTGTTCAGTACTGCCGCTGGTGCCTTTAACTGGGTAGTTGCGATACCGTTTTGTGTTGGCGCCTTTGCAGGAATGATGGTTGGAAAGTTAATATCTTCTCGGCTGGCAAAACCACAATTGCAAATAAGTTTTGCAGTTCTATCCACAGTCGTAGCGGTTGGAATGATGATCAAATCTTTTGCATAGCGTTCTGGTGCAAACAGCAATAACTCGACCACACAAATTCACGTGAGTGAAAAGCATTATGTAGTGAAGTTTCGTGAATCTTATAAGATAGTGAAGCACCACACTAATCTATGGCAAAGTTTACACCAGAGCCGTCCAATGCCATGATCATCGGCTGCTTAGTAAGCAGTGTAATTAGCGTAGCGAGCTGGTCGCGCATCTGGCGACGATCCACAATCATGTCTATCGCGCCATGTTCCATCAGAAACTCTGCGCGCTGAAAGCCTTCCGGTAGCGTCTCGCGTACCGTCTGCTGAATTACCCGCGCACCGGCAAAACCAATCATTGCGCCGGGTTCGGCAATTACCACATCGCCCATGAAAGCAAAACTGGCAGACACACCGCCCATGGTCGGATCAGTCAGCACCGAAATGAATGGCAGTTTTTCTGCACTCAATTGAGTCAGCGCAGCACAGGTTTTTGCCATTTGCATCAACGACAACAATCCCTCTTGCATACGCGCTCCCCCGCTGGCGGCAAAACACACGAAAGGGGCTTTCTGTTCAGTAGCAAGCTGCACACCGCGCACGAAGCGCTCTCCCACTACCGAACCCATCGAACCGCCCATGAAGCTGAATTCGAACACTGCCGTCACCAGCGGAATGGCATGTACACTTCCCTGCATTACCACCAGCGCATCACTCTCACCCGTGTCACGCTGCGCTGCCGTCAGGCGTTCACTGTATTTTCTGCTATCTTTAAATTTCAGCGTATCCAACGGCAGCACTTCAGCACCAATCTCGAAACGCCCCTCCGCATCTAATAGCCAGTTCAGCCGAGTGCGCGCGGTAACACGGTGATGATAATTGCACTTGGGGCAAACACTTTTGTTTTTTTCCAAATCAGAGTAATACAATACCCCCTGACAGGATGGACATTTGTGCCACAGTCCTTCTGGCACATTCTTCTTGCTCTCTTCCCCCAACTCCCGACGCTTAATTTTTGGGGGCAATAATTTCTGGAACCAACTCATGCAATCCTCCTTAAACCCTTAACGCGAACGTTGCATTTGTCGCATGATAATTGCGCATAATTTACACGAGCCGGGCAAGCACCCAACCTTACGAACTTCATTTCTTTGATAAACATCAATGTGGAGAAAGCCGTGTAGTTACTCATACACTCGACAGAAAAAACTTGGTGTCCTAAAGGCCAGCGAGGGTGTGCACAATATTAAACATTCGAAATAAATCATATATTGCGTCTCAAAATTCCTTCGCAAGCAGCATTTTATTTTGACTGCTTTAACCACTTCACTCAGCGATTTTTAGAACTTTGAGTATCAGGAAACACCCTAGGCCTCATTTATTGCCAAGCGCAACTCCTTAACCAGCCTTGAAACATTGGAAATTATAGATTCTTCGTTCGAACTCTCAATTTCCTGCACGATGCGACTGCCAACTACCACGCCGTCGCACAGCTTTGAGATCGCTCGTGCTGTATCTGCATCCCGGATACCAAAACCCACGCCGATAGGCAGGCCGATGTGCTGTCGAATGTGCGGAATTTTCTGTGCTATGGCTGACAAGTCCAGATGCCCTGCCCCAGTCACGCCCTTAAGCGATACGTAATACACGTAACCACGCGCCAGTTTGGCCACCTGCTCGATACGCACATCGGATGTAGTGGGCGCAAGTAAAAAAATGGGATCGATGCCATGGCGATGCAGGTGACCGAACGCCTCGTGACTTTCTTCCGGCGGAAAATCCACCGTCAGCACACCATCCACCCCCACTTGCGCACAGCGTGTGGCGAAACGTTCCCACCCCATTGCCTCAATAGGATTGCCATAACCCATCAGCACTATGGGCGTGCTTGCATCCGTGGTGCGAAATGTCGCCACCATATCGAGTACGTCATGCAAGGCTACGCTATGCTTGAGTGCTCGCTCCGAAGAGCGCTGTATCGTTGGGCCATCTGCCATTGGATCGGAAAATGGCACGCCAATTTCAATGATGTCTGCCCCCACCTCTGCCAGCGCATGCATCAGCGGAACAGTAATTTGCGGATTAGGATCACCTGCCGTAATAAAAGGAATCAGCGCCTTACCGCCGCGCTGCTTAATTTTTTCAAAAGTGGTCTGAATGCGTGACATGAGATACCTGCAAAGTAATTCCAGGAAAGGTTACAGTTGAATACCAGAAACCCGCGCTACGGTCGCCATATCCTTATCGCCGCGCCCGGATAGGTTGACCAGCAAGACTTTATCATGCCCCATCGTCGGTGCGATTTTGGCCGCATAAGCCAAAGCATGACTAGATTCCAGCGCCGGAATAATGCCTTCATAATGACATAGATCATGAAAAGCCTGTAGCGCCTCACTATCCTCAATAGCTACATATTGCGCGCGCCCACTGTCTTTAAGCCATGCGTGTTCTGGACCGACACCGGGATAATCCAATCCAGCGGAAATAGAGTGCGTTTCAATGATTTGACCGTTCTCATCCTGCAACAAATAAGTACGATTACCGTGTAGCACGCCCGGCTTACCCGCAGTCAGTGCGGCTGCGTGCTGGCCACTGGCAAGGCCGCTTCCAGCCGCTTCCACACCGATAAGCTGCACACCAGGCACTTCGATGTAAGAATGAAAAATGCCCATAGCGTTTGAGCCTCCGCCCACGCAGGCGATCACCACATCCGGCTGACGTCCTGCCAATTCCGGCATCTGAACCATGCATTCCTTGCTTACCACTGAATTAAAATCGCGCACCATCATCGGATACGGATGGGGTCCAGCCACAGTGCCAATAATGTAGAAAGTATTTTCAATATTTGTGACCCAATCGCGCATCGCCTCATTGAGCGCATCCTTAAGTGTTTTAGAGCCGCTCTCTACTGGCACGACGGTGGCGCCCAGGAGCTTCATACGATATACATTAGTGGCCTGACGTTTAACGTCCTCCGCGCCCATGTACACCACACATTCCATGCCGTAACGTGCCGCCACGGTAGCCGTCGCTACACCGTGCTGCCCCGCGCCGGTCTCGGCGATTACACGCGGTTTACCCATGCGCTTAGCCAGAAGCGCCTGACCTACGGTGTTATTCACCTTATGCGCGCCGGTATGATTAAGATCTTCACGCTTCAGATAAATCTGCGCGCCATTCAACCGTTTTGACCAGTGCCGCGCATGGTAAATCGGGCTGGGGCGCCCGACATAATGCTTTAACTCATAGGCAAGCTCGGCCTTGAACTCAGGATCAACAGAATAATGCTCATAAGCGACACGTAATTCATCCAGCGCGCCCATTAAAGTTTCGGCAACGTAAATACCGCCGTAAGGTCCGAAATGACCCGTGCTATCAGGATAGTTATAAGCCAATTTTCTTAACCTCATTGATGAATGCGGCGATTTTCGCTGCATCCTTAATTCCTTTCGCAGCTTCCACACCGCTGGAAACATCCACGGCCCAAGGTCGCACCTGCTTGATCGCATCAACCACATTATTCACGTACAAGCCCCCGGACAAAACTACAGGACGGGGTAAATTATGCGGAATCAGTGTCCAATCAAACGATACCCCCGTGCCACCATGCGTACCTTCGATAAATGCATCAAGTAACAAACCCTGTGCATCTTTATAGCGCGCCGCACATTGTACCAAATCCACCCCATTTTTGACTCGCACCGCCTTCAAATAAGGGCGATCGAACTGCGCGCAGAATTTTGGTTCTTCCTCCCCATGAAATTGCAACACATCCAACGGTACCTGCTGCAATATCTCTTGCACCGCTTCTGCGCTGGGATTCACGAACAACCCCACCACCGTCACAAACGGCGGAATCGCAGCTGTCAGTTGAGCAGCCTGCTTCGGCGTCACATAGCGCGGACTTTTATCATAGAACACCAGTCCGAGCGCATCTGCACCGCTGTACGCGGCGGCCAGCGCATCCTCCACACGCGTGATACCGCAAATCTTAATACGGGTCATAATCATAAAACGGGCTGATAAAAAATCGAGGCAGCATTGTAATGCATTCAAGCCATTGACTAAATTGCAATCTAAATATTTTCAATCCATCGATCCTGAGCGGATTGGCAACGAAGGCTCCCAGCTCTGATTAGAGTTTCAACGTATGAAGAAACACTGATACCGCCATTAAAATATTTTACAAAACGAAGTTAAGGTAATCACCTCGCCACGGACAAGGTATCACTTGAATGTAGCACGCAAGCACACCCTATTTAAGTTGTGGCAATCCCCATTTCGCATCGAACGTAACCCGGTACAGATACAAGCCATCTGGTGCAAAGGTTGGTGCAGCAAGACTACGCTCTTTACCCTCCAACACCTCACGCATCCATTGCGGCGGGTGCTTGCCCTTCCCTACATATACCAGACAACCAACGATGTTACGTACCATATGATGCAGGAAGGCATTGGCGCTGAGATCAAAAATTATGGTATCGCCTTGCTTTTGAATATCGAGTTGTGCCAAATTTTTAATGGGTGATTTGGCTTGGCATTCCGCGGCGCGCAGGGCACTGAAATCATGCTCCCCCAATAAATACTGGGCGGCCTCACACATCTTCTCCACATTCAACGGCGCATGAAACCAGCCTGCTTTACCATGCCGCATAGCGTTGCGCACTGAGCGGTTAATAAGTAGATAGCGATAACTACGTGCCTGAGCAGAAAAACGCGCATGAAATTCTTCCGGCACAGGATGTGCCCACAATACAGCGATGCTGTTCGGCAACAAGGCATTGACGCCGCGTACCCAAGCAGTCAGTGGCCTTTCTACATTGGTATTAAAGTGCACTACTTGTTCCAGCGCGTGCACACCAGTATCGGTACGACCAGCTGCGATGATTGAAATAGGTTCGTTGGCAATGCCGCTCAAAGCAACTTGCAGTGCATCTTGCACCGTATGGCCACTGGCTTGACTTTGCCAACCAAAATACTGGCTGCCGTCGTATTCCACACCGAGTGCAACTCTCACAAGGGCGTCAACACAAGCAAAGCGCGGACTATGGTTAGTATCATGCCATCATGCATGGTGAATGATGGCGCAGCAACAATAGTACAATCCAGCACATGCTGGCGTAACAATGTATTCAAGCGGGTAACAAACAAAACGAAAGCCTCTGCTAACAGCGAAAAACCTATAAGCAACAATCCTGCAGTTCGTAATGATTGAATAGAAATACCGAGACAGACCCAAATTGGGATAAGCACGACAGATTAGGGAACCGTATAAATCCATTTAGCGTTAAGGATAGTAATGAGCACATCTAAAAAACCGAATTTAAAATCAATCGCGCAGATTGTCTGCTGCAGCTAATTTAATTCAACGGGACTGTAATGCCGATGACGATAAGTAAAAAACTCGAAGCACTGATGGCCACAATCCCGCCGATGATGTCGACTCAATAAAAACGGCAGCCGTAAATGCGGGCTGCCGTTCGATGTATATATATTAAGCTATACAGGCAGTTGTCGTAATAATGCTTCAGCAGCCATTCGATGCTGCTCATTCCCTTCACGTACAACTTCTTCTAAAATTTCACGTGCGCCTGCAGCATCACCCATTTCCTGGTAAGCCTTGGCGAGATCAAGTTTGGTGGCAGCGTCGTGCCATTGTGCATCCCTTTCCTCCACTGATAGAGCAGGAGCAGGAATGACAGGTTTATCCAGATTCAAACTGATATCGCCCAGACCGATATCCATTATTTCCTTGGGCACCGCTTTCACAGGGGAAACCTCAAACTTATCTGCACTTTTATCTGCAGAAGGAAAGTCCAGTGTAAAATCAATAGGTTCATTGACTTTCGTCGGAGTAGTCATTGCCGGGGCTATAGCAGGATTAGCTGCCACATCTAAAATAAAATCATCCAAATTTATTGGAGTAGTTCCAACTTTACCAGTGCTCGACGCAGGCAGTTTTGCATGGCTGGCAGTCACATCAAAATCCATCGTTGTATTCTTTGAAACAGAGCTCGACTTACTTGTCTCAGCGCTATCTGTTAATGCTTTCGGTGCATCAAAATCAAGGTCGAGGTCAAAATCCAAGGAAGATGGCGGTTTTGCTGCCCCGCCCTCATTAAGCATGATATCGGGAGAGTGAGTGGCAACGAATGGTTCTTCTTCTGTCACACTTACATTGCCACCATACATTGGGTTATTGGGTTCAAGCTTGATACCCATTACGGCTGCTTGCTCCCAAGCATGCGTATCGCCTGAATCCCGCAACTGACGCGCAATGGTAGCAAATAAATGCACATCCTTACGGTTCGCATAAATAGATAACAATTTGAGATGAATCTGATGATTAGCCGGATTCTTGATCAACGCCTCTTTCAGAATCTTTTCCGCTTGCTCATCACGACCAAAACTCAAGAACAAATCTGCCCCGCTGATCGGATCAAAATCATCGGCCTGCGCTTGACTAATATCGCTAGTCGTAGCAATGGCATTAGTAGAATCATCAGTTTTCGGAGAAGATGACGCAGGTGTAAGCATTTGATTGGACGACCCTATCGTATGCTCAATCGGCTTATCACCCAATTTAGTTTTTTTCCCGCTGTTCTTACCACGCCGGGTTACCAGATAGCCAAGGCCAACCAGCCCCAACAGCGCTGCCGCTCCGCCAGCCATGTAAAGCGGTTGGCCACGTATCACTTCCAACAGAGAGGGCTGCGTAACAACCACCTTGGGTTTGGTTATTGGCTTAACTTGTTGCACCGGACTGACGGCTGCAACCGCGCTGACAGCTGCAACCTCAGAAGCAACATTAGCTACTTGTGAAGTAACAGCAGGGACTTGTGACATAGCTCCAAGTTGGTCTTCATTCGATTTAGTTACAGCTTGTTCTTCAACTGGATTCTGAACAGACTTTACTTGCGCTACGGGTGGCTGCCCCTTCAAATCGATCAAGCGCTGTAAATCTTGAACATTTTTTTCTAACGCTACAACACGCTCATTACTTTCTTGGAGCGCCTTGCTCTTGGAGATCGCTTCTTCTTCCAGTGCATGAAGCTTGTTCTGCAAAGTTTTTGCATTGCCGCCGGCAGAGGTTTTGTCACCGGGCGCTTCACCCTTGGACAACCTCACTACTTCCTTCGCGGATTCTTTGGTTGCGGGGGCATTATCAGAAACAGTGGTACTAATTTTACCAGAGGCTTCCTGCTTGGATTCGTCCCCTGTCACAAGTCCGCTGGCTGCCGCAAGTTTTTGACGATAGGCATGCCAATCATCAGCTTGTGCGCGAATTTCTTTTACAGCTTGCATCTGAGGTAGATTATCCAGCTCAGATTGCTCTGGCATCTGCAGGATTTTTCCTATTTTCAGACGATTCATATTTTTACCATCGAATGCGTCGGCATTGGTGCGATACAGAGCGACCAGCGCACGTTCCAGACTAACATCAGGAGACTTTATTTGAAGTGCAAGTTTGCTCAAGGTATCACCGCGTTTCACCTTAATAGCACCGGAAGCAACGTTACTACTTTCATTGGGTTTATTAACGGCAGCAGGTATTTCATCAACAGCTTGCTTTTCATCCACCATTAATGCAGTGCTTGGCAACGGAGATTCAATTATCTCTTCCTTGCCTTTGGATTCAAGCTCGGAAACATCAACGATGCTCGGCTCTACTGGTTTTACTTCTGCTGGTTGCGGTTGTACTGGAACATAACCTGGTGGATCAAGTAAGAAAGTGTATTCTCGCAGCAGCTTGCCAGACGACCAGGCCAATTCCACCAATAGATTAACAAACGGCTCGTTGATCGGTTGCGCTGAAGTTATCTTAATATAAGGTTCGCCATTAGCATTCGTCTCAATCTTGAAATTCAAAGGAGGCAACCCGGATGGGTAATCCAGCCCCGCATTCTTGAATACTTCGGGCGAAGCCAAGCGCGCAGACAGGCTACTTATCTCATCTTTGCTGGCTGTCCCTAGCTCTATCAACACATTCATGGGCTCACCCAATGTGTTGGTTACATTAATATCGCCCATGCTAATCGCATAAGAAAAACCAGACAAAACTAAACCGATAGCTAGACCTAATGCTTTGACGAGTGATTTCAGCACACTGCCACCTTTATAAAGATTTTATTTAACATGAACAACATAACATCATGGAGTTATCAGTGCAAGCTAAAAACTCACGCTAAGTACGTCTCAATCAAAATCTCGGCAATCTGCACGCTGTTAAGTGCTGCGCCCTTTCGTACATTATCACTCACCACCCACAAATTAAGACCCCGCGGATGTGATATATCCTCACGGATACGCCCTACCAGAGTCGCATCCTGTCCTGCTGCTTCGATGGCAGTAGGATAGCCACCAGACTCACGCCTATCCATCACCTGCACACCTGGTGCTTTTTCCAACAAAGCGCACGCTTCGTTAGCTGTGATTTTTTTGTGTGTTTCAATATGCACCGCCTCTGAATGACCATAGAATACAGGCACCCGCACAGCAGTAGCATTCACCATAATGGTGTCGTTTTCCATGATCTTGCGAGTCTCCCACACCATCTTCATCTCTTCTTTGGTGTAACCATTATCCATGAACACATCAATGTGCGGCAGCACGTTAAATGCGATACGTTTAGAATAAATCTCGGTCTTCACTTCTTGATGGTTAAACAAAGCACGTGTTTGCTCCGCTAATTCCTCAATAGCTTCCTTGCCAGTGCCAGACACGGCCTGATACGTAGCAACATTAATGCGCTCTATACCTACTGCATCATGGATAGGTTTCAACGCCACCAGCATTTGAATGGTGGAACAGTTCGGATTAGCAATAATGCCTCGGTTCTTGTATTGCGCAATAGCATGCGGATTCACTTCCGGCACCACAAGCGGAATGTCGTCCTCGTAGCGGAATTGCGCAGTATTATCGATCACCACACAACCAGCTGCCGTAGCGATCGGCGCATATTTTTCCGACACACTGCTACCCGCGGAAAATAGGCCAATCTGCACCTGCGAAAAATCAAAACCTTCCACGTCCTGAACCGTAATTTCCTGATTGCGGAATGTCACTATAGAACCGGCGGAACGACTGGAAGCCAGAGGGAACAGCTTACCAACTGGAAAGTTGCGCTGCTCCAGAATTGACAACATTGCCTCGCCAACAGCACCTGTCGCACCCAATATCGCGACATCGTATTTCTTTTTCATGCTCCCATCCTCTTGATTAATTACCCCCAGCACAGCCCGAGGTCTATTACGGGATCAGATCAAAAGCGCTGATAACCCATGTGCTGCCCAAATATCGCTCGCCTCTGCATCTTGGAAATAAAAACTACATGATATTTACAGTCCCATCTCGTATGATTCAGACTCCAGATACTCTGCTTACCTTAAAATGCCTACTTAAAATAATAGAAATAAAATGTTAAATACGATTGACGTGTAGGTCAAACCTTGAGGAATCCCTTGGCAAAGCCAGTGGTTTATTTCATTAAATTAAGGAGACGCTGATTAATTCAAAATTTCGCGGAATTTCGCGCGTAACAAATTGATTTTTAAATGTGTGAGCTTCTGAAACGCGAGCTAATCAGCGCTTCCTTAATTTAACAACGCCGCAACTACGGCATCGCCCATCGCGTCCGTACCAATTTTCTCCATACCCGCCTCAGCAATATCCGCAGTACGCAAACCCCGCTGCAAAGTTTTACGCACAGAGGACTCAATGCGTTGTGCGATATCTACGCGTGCAAATGTATAGCGCATCATCATAGCCAATGACAAAATTGTTGCCAACGGATTGGCAATATTTTTACCTGCGATGTCCGGTGCGGAACCATGGCAAGGTTCATACAAACCCTTGTTGTTCGCATCCAATGAAGCGGAAGGCAACATGCCAATGGAGCCAGTCAACATGGAGGCTTCATCCGACAGGATGTCACCAAAGATGTTGCCGGTCAGAATTACATCAAACTGCTTGGGTGCCCTCACCAGTTGCATCGCAGCGTTGTCCACATACATATGTGACAGTTCGACTGCCGGATATTCCTTTGCTACCTCCGTCACTATTTCACGCCAAAACATACTCGTATCCAGCACATTAGCCTTATCCACTGAACAAACTTTTCCCGTACCATTTTCACCAGCACGTTTCATAGCAATCTGGAAGCCAACATGCGCCACGCGGGAGATCTCAGATTCACTGTATACCATGGTATCAAAACCTTGACGCTCACCATTAGCGAGCGTCCGAATGCCGCGCGGCTGGCCGAAATAAATATCACCAGTCAATTCCCTTAGGATCATGATGTCTAGCCCAGACACTACTTCTAGACGCAGCGGAGACGCATTTACCAACTCTGGATATAACTGTGCCGGGCGCAGATTGGCAAACAGGTTGAGCCCTTTACGAATGCGTAATAGACCTTGTTCCGGACGTAGCAAGCGCGGCAGTGCGTCATATTGATAGCCCCCCACTGCTCCGAGCAATACGGCATTCGACTGCTGTGCCAAGTTCAGCGTAGCATCCGGTAGCGGATCACCTGAAACATCATATCCCGCACCTCCAATAGGTGCATATTCCAGCTCTAACGGCAGTCCCTCGCGTCGCAAGGCTTCTAGCACCTTAGCAGCTTGTGCAACAATTTCTGGCCCAATGCCGTCACCCGGCAATACAGCGATTTTCATAAACTCAACTTTCTTCTCGTCCTACGCAATTGATTCAGGTAAACAACCACGGTGCTTCAGATTTACGCCGTGCTTCATATTCTTTGATCTCTCCCACATGCTGCAGGGTCAGCCCAATATCATCCAGTCCATTCAACAAGCAATTTTTGCGAAAAGCATCTACCTCAAAGCGATACACCACCCCATTCGGCGCAGTGATACTTTGTTGCACCAGGTCAATCTTCAGATGATAGCCCGGCGTCGCGATCACAGCCTGAAACAAGTCATCTACGCTTGCAGTATCCAGCACAATCGGCAATAAACCATTTTTGAAACAGTTATTACAGAAAATGTCTGCAAAGCTAGGCGCAATGATAGCGCGGAAACCGTAATCATCCAGTGCCCACGGCGCATGCTCACGCGATGAGCCGCAGCCGAAATTCTCACGAGCCAGCAAAATTTGCGCACCATGATAACGCGGCTGATTCAGCATAAAATCCGGATTGAGTGGCCGCCTGGAATTGTCCATGCCCGGTTCGCCGTGGTCGAGATAGCGCCACTCGTCAAACAGGTTGGGACCAAAACCGGTACGCTTGATCGATTTTAGAAATTGCTTGGGAATGATCGCGTCCGTATCCACGTTGGCACGGTCAAGCGGTACAACCAAGCCATCAATGCAGACAAACTTATCCATTGCTATTTTCCATTGCTATTCTTTACCTCATCCGCTGTTTTTTCAATCGTACCGCCGACTTTGGACAAATCCTTGCCAAATCCTCCTACGGTATTACATCCTGCTACCATAACCAAGGACAACACCAATGCCATTTTAAACATTCTCATTTTTTTTCTCCTGTACGCAAAACAATCCTAAAAACTTCTAACATCTACAAAATGGCCGGCAATAGCTGCTGCTGCTGCCATTTCAGGGCTTACCAAATGGGTCCTGCCGCCCGGCCCCTGCCGTCCTTCAAAATTGCGGTTGGAAGTTGAAGCACATCGTTCACCTGGCTCCAATTTGTCCGCATTCATCGCAAGGCACATAGAACATCCTGGCTCGCGCCATTCGAAACCCGCCTCGACAAATATTTTATCCAAACCTTCGCGCTCAGCCTGCTGCTTGACTAATCCAGAGCCAGGCACCGCCATCGCCAGCTTCACATTGGCAGCAACATGCTTGCCGCGCACCACCTCTGCCGCAGCGCGCAAATCCTCAATGCGAGCATTGGTGCATGAGCCGATAAATACTTTGTCAATTTGAATTTCAGTAATCGGCATATTCGGCTGTAACCCCATATACTTTAAAGAAAGATCAATACTGCTGCGCTTCACGGGGTCGCTCTCCCGTGCGGGATCAGGTACGTTGCCATCCACTGCCACCACCATTTCCGGCGAGGTACCCCAAGTTACTTGCGGTTTTATTTCCGCAGCATCCAGTCGTACCACCTTGTCGAACTGCGCATTGTCGTCGCTATGCAAAGTACGCCAGTAGTCTACCGCCTTGTCCCATAATTCACCTTGCGGCGCAAAAGGCCGACCCTTGAGATAGCTGATCGTGGCCTCATCCGCCGCTATCATACCGGCGCGGGCACCTGCTTCGATGGCCATGTTGCATACTGTCATTCGCCCTTCCATAGACAGCGCTCGGATCGCGCTACCGGCAAATTCGATCGCATAGCCCGTTCCGCCCGCCGTACCAATTTTACCGATTACCGCCAGCACCAAGTCCTTGGCCGTGACACCCTTACCGAGCGTGCCTTCCACCAACACCTGCATGGCACGGGCTTTTTTCATCAGCAAACATTGTGTCGCCATCACATGCTCAACTTCCGATGTACCAATGCCAAACGCCAGCGCAGCAAACGCACCATGCGTACTGGTGTGTGAATCACCACATACCACGGTCATGCCCGGCAAGGTCGCGCCCTGCTCCGGTCCAATAACATGCACAATGCCCTGGCGCACATCAGCCATCCTGAATTCGATAATACCAAGCTCATCGCAATTGCTGTCCAAAGTCTCCACCTGCAGTCGCGAAATCGGATCGGCAATGCCTTGCGTGCGATCCGTAGTTGGTACATTGTGATCCGCCACGGCAAGCATGGAAGCTATACGCCAAGGCTTGCGCCCAGCCAGCCGCAAGCCCTCAAATGCCTGTGGGCTGGTTACTTCATGCACCAAATGGCGGTCAATATAAATCAACGTGGTGCCATCAGGCTCTTCGTGCACCACATGACTGTTCCAAAGTTTGTCGTAAAGAGTTTGTGTACCCATGCTCGCTTTCGTTTTATAGCGCGTGATTATGCCACAGCATGTGGGCTATCCGCCACGAACAGCCTATTTGACTGAGAAATGATCCTGAGTGGTAAGGAATAGTATGAAATCAGCCACAGCTGTAAACCATTGAGGCTACATTGAACAAGCTAAACCACGCGTCAGACATAGCAACAATGGCCTGAATAAAGACGCTCAGGCTAATTTCAATTGAAAAATACTGGACAAAAATAAATCCAAAGAGCAATAAGATTTGGGTCACTCTTCTTCTTGCTGTTGCAGAGCCCACATTTGCGCATATACGTCCTGTTTCGCCAGCAACTCGCGGTGAGTACCACGCTCTACAATACGCCCACTGTCCATTACCAATATTTGGTGTGCGTCCACAATTGTTGACAAGCGATGAGCAATAACCAGTGTGGTACGATTATGGGCAACGTTGCGCAATTCATTCTGAATTACCTTCTCAGATTTTGAATCCAACGCAGAAGTTGCCTCGTCAAAAATCAGGATGGCAGGATTTTTAAGAATAGCGCGTGCAATCGCCACACGCTGCTTCTCTCCACCAGACAACTTCAATCCACGCTCGCCCACCATGGTGTCGTAGCCATCCGGCAACGATGTTATAAAGTCGTGAATATGGGCCGACTGCGCTGCATGCAATATTTCTTCACGCGAGGCTTCGGGACGCCCATAAGCTATATTGTAATAAATACTATCGTTAAACAGCACGGTGTCTTGTGGCACGATGCCAATCGCAGCGCGCAAACTGGCCTGCGTTACCTTGCGAATATCCTGATTGTCTATCAGGATGCGTCCTAAATTTACATCATAGAAACGAAACAGTAACCGTGACAAGGTAGATTTGCCCGCTCCACTTGAACCCACCACGGCGACCGTATGCCCAGGCGGAATATCAAAACTGATATCGAATAAAATTTGCCGCTTTGGTTCGTAAGAAAAACACACCTGCTCAAAATGTACTGAAGCTTGATCAACTTTCAGCGCAACCGCATCGGGCGCATCTTGTATCTCACGGTTTTCATCGAGCAGGCGGAACATTTTTTCCATGTCCACCAGAGAGTGCTTGATCTCGCGATAAACAAAACCAAGAAAATGCAATGGCATATAAAGCTGCAACATGAAAACGTTGATTAAAACCAAGTCGCCCAGGGTCAGCTCACCTTTTACCACCCCACTCGATGCTAGCAGCATCAACGCGGTCATGCCGATGGCAATAATAGCGCTCTGCCCAGAATTCAACGTTGCCAGCGAAGTTTGATTCTGCACTGCCGAGGTTTCCCACTTTGTCATGTGTTCATCGTAGCGTCGTGCTTCATAATCCTCGTTACCAAAGTACTTTACCGTTTCATAGTTAAGCAGACTGTCTATTGCACGCGTGTTTGCCTTCGAGTCCATATCATTCATCGTGCGGCGAAATACCATTCGCCACTCGGTAATGAATAAGGTAAAAACGATATACACAATCAGTGTAATGAAAGTGATAACCGCGAACCAAGCGTTGTATTTATAAAACAGAATTCCTGCAACCAGGCCGATTTCCAGCAGCGTCGGCAGAATGCTGAACAGCATAAAATTGAGTAAAAAGCTGATTCCTTTCGTACCACGCTCAATATCACGCGATACGCCACCAGTCTGCCGCTCTAGATGGAAGCGCAAACTTAAGCTATGCAAATGCACAAACAGTTTGAGTGCTACGCGCCGTATGGCACGCTGGGTTACTTTGGCAAATACCGCATCGCGCAACTCGCCGAACAGTGTGCTGAGGAGCCGCAACAAACCATAGCCAACTACGAGTGACACCGGCACCAACAGCATTGCCTTTGGCTTATCCAGAGCATCCACGATTTCCTTAAGCAACAGTGGCACCGTCACGTTAGCCAGTTTGGCCAGCACCAGCAGCAACAACGCAAGCACAACACGACCCTTAAATTCCAGCAGGTAAGGCAGAAGGATGCGAATAATACTCCAATCGCCACGAGGCGCAGGAGTTGAGGTAGCAGAACGAGGGCGCATTATGATGTGGGAGAAATAAATAAGCGTATTATAGCCGCGTCACCCAATACACGATTCCCCAATTAAAGTGTAGGCGGCTCGTGAAGTAGTGCGCTTTGATGAACTTAATAATAAGCTGAACTGGTCTCCATCTGATCTGACAATACACTTGCAAAAGTGAGGCACTAGGCTTTAATGCTCAAGGTCCGCACCACACCAGCAATGAATGACATAAACAACACGGTGTATTTATTCAGGCAGTAATTTCCGCCTTAAGAACCTGTTCACGATCTTACTGAAATCCGAGATAATGTCCGAATGCGTAAGAAAGAATACCCAAGCGACATCAGCCGCGAGCAGTTTGAGCAGATCAGGCCCTTGCTGGAAGAGGCACGCAAGCGTACCAAGTCCCCGCACGGTGGACTTGTATGAGGTCTGGAGCGCGGTCCTATACCTGCTCAAGAGCGGCTGCCAGTGGCGAATGCTACTGAGGAGTTTCCGAAATGGCGCACGGTGCACACCTACTTTGCCAAGTGGAGCGAGCAGGACGAGGAAGGAATGAGCCTGCTGGAGCGGGCGTTAAAAAAATCAGGTTGGCGTGGCCCGTACGAGACAGGGGCGCAACGCACAGCCGACGCTATTGATTTGTGGACGCGCAGAGCGTAAAGAACACGGACACGGCAGGTCAGAAGGGTTATGACGCAGGCAAGAAGATCTCTGGAATCAAGCGCCACATTGCGGTGGATACCCAAGGACTACCGCATGCAGTTGCGGTGACCACCGCTGAGGTCACTAATCGGAAAGGCGCCTTGCAGGCGATGGCACGGTGCAAACCAGGTCTTGCGCAGGTTCAACGTGTTCTGGCTGAATGGTGGTTATGTAGGCCGACCATTTGCGTTGGCAGTCGATGAAATACTGGGGGGCATCGGTGCAGATCGCCAAGTGCAGTGAACTGCACACCTTCGCCGTTATCCCAAAGCGTTGGGTGGTTGAGCGCAGCTTCGCCTGGCTGGAGAAATGCAGACGGCTATGGAAGAACTGCGAACGCAAACTCAATACCAGCCTGCAATTCATCCACCTTGCCTTCCTGGTTCTGCTGCTGCGAAGATCGCGAACAGGCTCTTAGATCGTAAACACATTCTTACAGCTTTATCATTAATATTGCAAGTCATCAATACGTGCATGAAGTGGATACCCAATTTAGAGTAATTGATTCGTTTTCATCCAAACGCTTGATCGTCGCAGTGCTTCTGTAATTTGACCAGCCGTCATTTGTTCTTCCACAACCCCAAGAAGATCCCTTCCCTCCTCATCAAGAGCAAGATCTCCCCCTTCTTCATCGACAGCTCGACCAGCAATATTTAGCCACATAAACGCTTCAATAAGATCCTGCTCAACGCCACTCCCTTGAGAGTACATAATACCTAGATTAATTTGTGATGGCGCAAATCGCTGCTCTGCAGACTTACGAAATAAAACCACAGCTTTCCGCTCGTCCTTTGCGACCCCATAACCATTATTGTACATATCACCAAGACAGAACTGTGCCTCGGGATCTCCCTGCTCAGCAGCTTTTCTAAAACACTTTTCCGCATTAATATAGTCTTTACTCAGGAAAAAATTCAGCCCCTCTTTAAAATCGTTTGATTCACTCATATTTACTTTCCTACACGGTTTTACTGTTAACTTGTTCTATTATTCTTCTCGTGCTTCAATTTTTGGAATGTTTTTACAATACCTTTAAAAACTTTACGCAGCCGCCCCACTGCCCTCCTGTTCTGGATGAGCGCCTAAAAATCTCGCACATCTTTCGGCAACCGCCATAAATGCCTTGGTTGAAGGAGACTCTGGATAAGCCAGCACAACGGGAACACCTTTATCCGCACAAATGGTTATCTCGCTATCGAGCGGGATTGCGCCAATAAAGGGCACGCCCAGTTCATTCGCGACCCGTTCTCCTCCGCCCTTCTTGAATACGTCAATCTCACCACTACAATGTGGACAGATCAAGCCGCTCATGTTTTCAACAATTCCGATAATGGGTGTATTTCTTTCTTTTACAAAAGAGATCATTTTCCTTGCATCAAGAAGCGCAACATCCTGCGGAGTGCTTACAACAACAACCCCATCCAGATTGGGAATAAAATCCATGATCGTAATATGTTCATTTCCCGTGCCGGGTGGTAGATCTATTATCAGGAAATCGAGCTTCCCCCAAGTAATATTCCCAAGGAGCTCAATGATAAATTCGTACTTTACCGCATCTCTCCAGACAACTGGCTCGTTCTGGTCTTCTATCAACAAACCCAAAGACGCAACCTTTAACCCTGCAGGCATGATGTGCGGAGCTATACCGTCTTTATCCCCGCGAAGTCTTACATTTTCAATTCCAAGCATTTTTGGAATATTTGGCCCATGAAGATCGGCATCCGCCAAGCCAACCTTGTAACCCAGTTTTTCCAAGGCACAGGCGAGGTTAACCGTGGTGGTACTTTTGCCCACGCCGCCCTTGTTACTGCCGACAAGAACTTTATACTTAATATCCGCCATCCGCTTATTAATCAACCATTTTTTATGAGCAGCACGATCCAGCTTACACGTATCATTTTCGTCACATGTTTGACAGCCATGGAAATATCCGCAATCCTTCGCTGGCGCAGCCACTGTCCGGGTGTCCCTCATATTCTTTATTTCAATAGTTTTCGTCATTTAAACATTCTCGTGATATAAATAATTATCTTCATGATAGGGTTGATCACCCCATCTTCAATCGCTCTCTGGTTATTAAAGACTAAACAATTATTTTTATAATCATTTTAGCCAACACATTGCTCAAGGCTGACAACCTATTTTGACTTTATTATATGTAGCTTTCCCAGCATGCGACCCTTTCAATTCCATAAATGAGGTCACATCCCAACCCAAGGGTACTTTCTTCCGACATCCTCCTGAGCTCCCTCCACCACTTCGATCTTATCGAGGGTAGGCGTTTGCCTGATAACGCTCGTATTGGTCGATATTTTTGTCTCGTCTTTAGTTTTTTCAACGATCGTTTCTGTAAGAACAGGGAAAAATCTGCTAAAGAACTTGCGCCTTCCCATCACGTTGCCATTGTCCATGAATAACTCCTTAATTCAGCGATCGGACAGTAAGATACATTTTTTTCAAAAAAAGATCTACAAAATGACATTAGCACGACACACAACCGAGCTCTCGGCTACTATACATATACACAATTTAAATGGTACGAATACCCCCCCTAATGCAGCGGCAACGGCTCATCCATTTCGTTACCGGTCTGTTGAGGACAATCCACCGGTCCCTCATAATCAGATTTGGGCAATTCTTTTATTCGGCTGTCTACTTCAATGCCAAAGAACTTGAGTTCCGAACCCATGAACTTTGATAACAACAGACCCAGGTTCCGGTAATAGGCTTCATTCGCTCTCGCCGCCAGATTTTCACCGAACACGCCGGTCCATTTCCCGATATGCTGCTCAAGAAACCGTCTTTCCGCAGACAGGCAGATATCGATATTTTCTTCCATCGCCTGGTCCAGGGCATAGGCGATCTTCAATTCCAGAAAGCTCATGAACTCAAGCTCGACGGTGATCTGATCAAATGAAACCCCGGCATCGTCTTTCATCACAAAACCAAAGGCTTTATAGAAGCCACTGATGTCGCCCAGAATATTCGGCTGATTGAAGCTGTTTTTCCCATAGGTGGTTTCACTCGACGGGCAAAACATACGGGTTAAAAACATTTCGGTAAAATCCGGCTGGAGCGCGGTCACGTCGACGGTCTCGATCAGACTGGTAAAGGCCTGGTACTCTTCCTTCATATCATAAGGAAGCAGGTTGATTGAACTATCCAGATCGGCGGCAAGTTCGTGCAAAGTGGCGAGTCTATCTTTGTCTGGATAGACAAAGGCCATTGATAAAAACCTGTAAACATCTGCCCTCGCGAGGGCCAACTCTGTTTCCGATTTCGTCGTTAACATTCTATCCCCTTAAATAAAAAGTGGGGCGGCGTTTTAACGCCGCCCCCCTCATGTCAATCAATTACGACTATTCAATTTCAAGCGGTATCCAGCCTCCGTTTGAATAGTTCTTGCGTGGTCCCCTGTTGCCGCCAGCGCCATTATTGTGATTTTTGCCATCCCAGGCAGCAATCGCCATCATGGTTTTGGAGCCAGGCTTCAGCACGGCATCCTGAGCATCACCGGAGTTTAACGGACGTTTGATGACAACCGACCAGTAGCCAAACCGTCTGACGCCATTGGCGGTTGCATTATTCTGAGCCTGCCGGGTCAGTGTTCCGTAGCCAACCGCATTGAGCTCTTCCACCGGTGTTAACCGCTCAGGGTCAACTCTGCTGAGGTTTCTGAGCTTGAAGGCCGCCAGATATTGCCGCTGACCTTCATTATAACGTCTGATAGGGGTGTCAATTGTTTGACCAATTGCCGGGATCACTTCCGGATACATATCATAGTTGTAATTGGGGTAAGCATCCCTGACGTCTTGATATCCAAACTCGATATCCCTTTCCCAGGCGGCCTTCCAGTAAACAATGTGAACCGGATTCTCTTCGTCACCCATCATGAAGGAGGGCTCCGATCCTGCATTCACCGGGAACATAATGGCGATCGCATCAGAGAACTTGTCTTCCATGACTTCCGTTTCAGACTTGGTTGCGTCATACCACGTCAACAAGAAGGCAATATCCTTGTCATTATGGATAGACTTGATCTTCACCAAGGGCACGGACGCCACGACTAAACCCGGCATCACGATGTTCTGCGGCCCCATGGGAACTTCAGTGGCCGAAGCATCACTCCAGATCGTGGCCGGGGCTTGCTCCCAGCTTTGATTGTACTGATTATAAGACGTTTCCCTGACTGGATCTTCCTGATGCCAGGTCCGGTTCAGCGGGTCCATCGGGATTTCTCCCTTGACTGCCTTGGACTTGATGACGCCCTCGTTATACGTTTCCCCCCCATCCAGACGGACGGGTGGGAGCCTTTTGAAGGAACCATGGAACGCGTGACCCCCATACTGGCCAGGGTTATCAACCGCAATAATTGGAATCGCCAAATCTTGTGCCGGCCCGTGCGCAGCAGCACTCCCAAAGGCGGGAGTCGCAACCGGAATCATCAAGAGTGACGCAGCTATTAATAGTTTTTTCATCATCCGCCCCTTATGAGTTATTGGTAAGAAATGCGCCGGTCTTCAAGTTCTTGACCTGCCTGATGTAGACAGGCTCAGTCAACGGAACCCGGATAATTTCTTTGCCTTGTGGATCATAACCAACCGTCTCATTACCCTCAAGCTTGAACGTGTCGCAGATCCGTTCAGTCGTTCCAAAGAGTAACAACGCGGCCAGAAGCTCCTTGTCCTTGCCAGCATTCCGGTATTGCTTGATGGAGTTCTCAACGCCGGGGCCAAATACCTGGGACAGGAAATCAGGGTTAACATGAACAGGCGGCAGGTACATGTTGTTCGGCTCAGTACCAAACTGTGGATAGATCGGCAGTGCAATCTTCCGCACGTGCACCAGGAAGTCGATCGGGTTGTTTTCCCGCACTTGCTTGCTGTTGATCTTATCGTAATCGGCTGACTTGAAGCCAAACAGACGGATCTTTCCGATGCATTGCGTCACGCATTGCGTCATCAATCCCGCTTCTACTTTCGGATAGCACGAGATGCACTTTTCACCGGTCCGGGTGGTGTCGTTGTAAAACGACTTCTTGTACGGGCAGGCTGCAACACATTCTCTGTATCCGCGGCAGCGGGACGCATCAATCAACACGATCCCGTCTTCCTGACGCTTGTAGATCGCCTTTCTCGGGCACGCCGCCAGGCAGCCAGGGAAGGTACAGTGGTTACATATCCGCGGGAAGAAAAAACCCCAGTTCTTATGCGTCGGGCCCTTGATATAGTCCCCTTCGCCATCCAGGATCTTAAGACACTCATCTTCACCCAGGTTCGGATGCGCATAGTCCATTTCATCCGGCAGATAGCCCTTGATCCGCTGGTTCATGCCCAGGTCTTCAAAGATCGTCGTGCCGTTGTACTTGTTACCCGACCACGGTTGCGCCTGTTCTCCCAGCAGGGCCAGAACCTTCACATCCCAGGCCAGCGGATAGAATCCATAAGGCTTCGATTCCACGTTATTCCAGAAGATGGTTTCCTGGCCTTTACCGGCCGTCCAGGTCGTTTTGCACGCCATGGTACACGACTGACAGGCGATACATTTATTCAGGTCGAACAGCATCGATACTTGCCGACCTGGCCTGTTTTCTTCGTAGGGGTAATCCATTTCCCTGCCCAGCTGCCAATTTCTAACTTTTGCCATTGTAGATCTCCATTTACAAAATTATTTCACAATTTCAAGAACGCCGCCCCGCTTCAGGGCGGCGGCTGCACACCGTCATTAGCGGCTGATAAACCCGCCCTGGAGATAGGTCCTCATCTGAAGGCTCTCGTAGGTCGGCCGGTAGCCTTTAGCGGCAATATGCCAAACACCGCCGTTGACACCGCCCTTTTCAGCCAGCTCGATCTTCACATACGATTCCTTGGGAGAACCATTGGCGCAGTGGACGTCATTCTGCATCCCGATAATGATTTCCTGCCCGAAGACCTTCTTGTTGGCCACGGTGTCCGTCGTGTTAGTCGGGTTAATCCACGCGCGGGTGCAGCTTTGGTGGTTTCCGGAGCGGAACATGGCCTGATAGTTGGTCCGCGGGCTCTTCGCCAATCCATCCGCCCGGGTCCGCGCACCTTCCATACTGCCATACGTGGCAGCATAGGCGTTGTAGTACATCCGCATGGAACCTTGCGACATACCGGGGAAGTATCTGCATCTGACCATGAACCGGGCCAGCGCATACTCCGGGGTGCCTTCTTTCCAGCCTTTGTAAGGACGGTCGCCAGGATCCGCATCCACCCAGATGTAGTCGCCTTCATCGATACCAAAGCGCTTGGCGTCGAGCGGGTTGACGTCCACGAATCCTTCACCCACGGACGGTTGACGCTTGTCATGACGGTAGATGTCGCCAAACGGTCCCCACCACAGGGTCATCAAGTCCGTATCAATCGGAGTGGTGTGCGCGCCGTGCCGGTACTTCGGTGAATTGAAGCAGAACTCATACCCGTGCGGCCGCAGCGGATGGGTGGTCGCCATCAGCTCTTTGGTCGTCAGGATGACATTTCGACCTTGCCGGTTCTCGGCAATCTTGAGGCTGTTGCCCATTCTTTCCAGACCGCGCATTTCAGGGGTTTCCATCAATGCAAACGCACGGCTGTTACCGACGATGACGTTCGGCTCGTAGTGGCTTGAATCAATCGGGGTACGATACACGGTAAGATTCTCGCCGCCATCAATCAACCGCGGGTCATCCATGTAGAATTCCAACCGACCGCTCTTGGTGTACCAGGGCAAGCCGCCGCCTTCAGCCGTTTGTTCCCAGCCGCTGATTCTCGGATAGGTTCTGGCCATGAAGATGGTCGGAACGCCGCGCTTGGCTTTTTCGCGGATTTCAGCAAAAACCATCCCGCGGGTGGCAGAGCCGGCGTTGAGAACCCGTTGGCCATAAACTTCGGAATCCCGGTCTGCCGGATTGCCGGCCGGGTTGGTGCCCACAAACTTGAAGTAGTCGGCAAACCGTTGATCACCGGTCAGCGCGGTAAAGGCTCTGAAGATGCCAGCAGGCACTTCAGCATCGCCTACGGTATCCTGGAACCGTCTCAACGGGGTGATCGGGGAAACGGTCAGGAACGGGTTGGAGCAGGAGCAGGCCATGTCGGTATGCTTGTTTTCCAACCAGGAGTCCACACCCCAGACGATGTCGGAATATTCGCACGATGCCGTCCAGTTCCAGTCACTGTAGAAGATCGCTTCCCATCTCGGCAGGGTATTGACGACCATGTCGTAGTGACCTTTGGCATTGCCCAGTGAGGAGTTGGAGTTCGCTTGCCACAACACCTTGGTCGGTGCCGGCATATGGCCGGGATCCGTCAGCAACCGGGTTCCGTTCCGTAAAGGCCGATCGCCATAGTTGTAGTAGTGGGCCGATTCGTCATCGGTATAGTGCGCCAATTTGGTGACCATCTTACGGCCATCCAGCTCAGGATTGAACGGATCTTCCAGAAGGTACTGACCAAACCCGCCAAAGACGGACTGTCTGTAGTTACCCACGTAGTTACCAAACGTACATCCGCCAATATGGCCAACGTTATCGCTCAGGGCCGATAACAGCATGAAGCCACGATCCTTCAGGGTCGAATTGAAGTAGTGATTGGTACCCGCACCCGTACTGATGATGCCTTGCCCTCTGTGCTTGTGGAACAGGTTGGCCAGGTCAACAATGGCTTCCATCGGAGCGCCGGTCATGATCGAGGTGTTCTCGGCCGTGTATTCCTCCAGGTATTCTTTGTGCAACTGGAACACAGTCGTCACCTTGATCTTCTTGCCGTCGACCAGGGTCACTTCATAATCGCCGGTCAACGCGGAGTCAACGCCCTTCGCCGCATAGCGCGCGCCGCATTCATCCCGCGTCAGCGGCACGGCTTTGTTGGTCTTTCTATCCCATACTACATTGTCGCCCCAGAACTTGCGGACTTCTTCTGAAACAAAGGCCGTGGATTGGAAAGCCACCGGTTGCGTCGGATTTTCACCCGGCTTCATCACCTTGAGATGGTGCGTCAGTTCGGCCAGCTTGTAGTCCGGAAAAATGTCCGAGGCCTTCAGGTTTTTCCAGTTATCCGTTCTGATCAACAGCGGCATGTCCGTATTGGCTCTCAGATAATTCTCGTCGTACTGATTATTCTTGATGAGCAGATGGCACACACCCAGACCCAGCGCCGGATCCGTACCGGGCCGAATAATAATGACGTCATCCGCCTTGTTCGCGGTCGCGTGGTAGTCGATGGAGATGTCGACGATATGGCAGCCCTTGAGCCGTGACTCGCTGACCCAATGAAGGTCAGGCATCTTGGTACAGACGAAGTTGTTTCCCCAGAATACAATCAGCTTGGCGTGCTCATAAACCATGAACTCGTAATCCAACATCTGATGGCCAGTCACCATAGGACATCCGGGCGCCAGATCGGTATGCCAGGAGTAGCTGTCCAATACTTTGGCGCCGCTCGCTTCGTCCGGCCCAATATTTCTGACATAGGCGTCCAGCAGTGCCAATCCTTGCGAAAACCGCTTCAGCGAATAGATTCGTAACACGCCCAGGGCGGCCATCCCCGCACGGAATTTCATGGTCTTACAGCCGCAGCCGTGCATCGACGCAATCATCTCCGGGTCATAGCCTTGACGCGTCAGCAATGCAGCGCCTTTGTCGCCGGAATAGGTCCGCGCGATGTTCTCCAATGCGCCAGCGGCCAACGCGTACGCCTCGGTCCAGGGCAGCTTGATGAAGGGCTCTTTGCCGCGTTGCAGATACTTTTGATCGGGGAAGCCGTTTGCGCCCGTCCGCGGATAGCCCGCTTCTGCCCAAGCCTTGAAGCCGGTTCTGACCATCGCGCCCTTGGGCCGCCTGTCAGAATAGGCCTTTCTGTTCATGACCATGCCCTTGTTACAGATCCGCGGCTCCCACCGGTGACTGGAACGGTTTCCATCCATATCTTCGGCATCTCCGTAGCCGTACGACGGCGAGATGCGGATGACGACGTCATTCTTTACGTGGGCCTTGAGCAGGCAGTTGTGCGTGTCATTCGGCGCACACAGAAATATAAATTCGCTGTCAACATGGAACATGTCCCGGTAAACCTTCTCCCAGTCTCTATTCGGGTAGGACTTCAGAGGGTTGTCAACGACATACGGCTTCAGAAACGGTGAAGCTGCAAAGGCGTTATTGGCCATTACAGCGAGTCCGGCGGTGGCAGACAGCTTCAGAAAGCTGCGCCTGCCTATGTTGTTCTTGATTTCCATCATTTAGTCACCCCTATGTTAATTTAAATTAAATTATTTTCTCGGTTTTATGTTAAGGCATCAATCCGAGTAATTTTCATTCACTACTCTAACTTGAAACAAAAAAACAACAATATTTCATGCCGCAAAAACTAATTTTTCAGTACATACCACAGTCAGTCACACCCTGAATATACGGATTTTTATGGAAGCAAAAATCGGGTAGTGAATGATCGCGAATCTACGCGGATAAATTAAAGTCGATTTGATATAGATCAAGTTTCTGCTATTTTTTTGACAGGCTTGATTCACTCCCAAGATTCGTACATATAGATGCACACCTCATTGACCTTTGTAAAGAATTCAATATAAAAATGGCTCTCTGTAGAAATAGCGCGGGTAGTCGAATTTCATTTTTCCGTTTAATCCCAGATTGTCCATTAGCGCGAAATCAGCTATGTTTCAAAGCGCGGGTGATCTAACTTTGCATACTTTTTCTAATGGATACCAATAGAAAACGACGATGCGGCTAGTCAATTGATTAAATGACATAAGAATCGATAAATGAGGTGATAGATGGCGACCGACTCTGACTTTGAGATGCGCTTCAGCAATCGAGAGGTGAGTGCATGGGGTGGATTAGCGCTTCTTAAGCGCGTGCTCAATGTAATTGGTTTTCGTACGGCTGCTCGAAGCTGGGGTTTGCCACAGCCTGGCTCAAACCGTGGCTATCCACCGATCCAGATTGTGGAACAGTTTATTGTCAGCATCTGGTGTGGTGCCAATCGTTTTCCATGCTGAAATCACCCGTTTCGACAAGACCCTAACGCGTCTGTTTGAGTGGAAACATGTAGCGGGCCACAAGTCCATTGTGCGATTGTTCGCCAAATTTGACATGGCACGTAACGAGAACGTGCAAGCCCAAATTTATCGTTGGATATTTGACCACATCCGATTCGATCGAATTACGCTGGATATGGATTCCACCGTGATAACGCGCTATGGCACTCCAGAAGGCGGCGCCAAGGGTTACAACGCTGCCAAACCGGGGCGGTTATCGCACCACCCACTGCTCGCATTTGTAGCCGAATGCCGCATGGTGACTAACTTCTGGTTACGTCCAAGTAACAGCAGTAGCGCCAACAATACGCTGCAATTTTTGGAATCAACTCTCCCCCACCTGGAAAGCAAGATCGTTGGACTATTACGTGCTGACAGCGGGTTTTACGATGATGCCATTCTCACCTTCCTGCAAGGTCGCCACATCGACTACATTATAAGCGCCAAGCTCACGCATGGACTACAACGTGCCATTGCCGAGCGGGTCACTTGGTGGAGCGTTGAGCGTGGACTGGAGATCGGTGAACTGAATCAGGCTCAAGGCTGGAGTGCGCCGCGCCGTATCATAGTGGTGCGACAATACGCTGTGATGAGTTTGTTTCGGCAAGCTGTGTTACGAGGCTCGGTACAACATACCCTTGCCACCTTGCATCACAAGGTATTTGCAGTAGGGGCGTTCTGGCACAAAAACTCAGACAAGCGACAACTAAACTTGGCGGTGAGTCGACAACGAAGAGCTTGGTTTGAGGGACTCTGGACTAATGCAGGTAATGCCTGGCATGACGATAACACTGTCCCGCAGAATCTCTAATGGACAATCTGGGTTAATTAAGCATAAAACCTGTCGATATGATCCCCCAGTATTACGGTAGCAGTTGGCGCGTCTAGCTATGCCTATTATTGATACCTTCAAATATGCTGTGATGATGCGTAGATTGATTCATGATTTGGACCCACCACCGTGGCTGCATAGTATCTATTCGACAAATTCGAGCATATCGATAAAATATCTATATCACGGAGAAAACATGATGCTATAGAGGTAACACTATAATAATAGTAATCCAACATTTTTTAATGCAGGCGGATTCAAGTTCGAAGTGCAACAGGTAATGCTAGCTTGGTGTAGCGCACCTCTACCCCAAATAGTACTTCATGCGGTGATCTGAAACCCAGCACTTTGCGTGGCCGGTGGTTGAGTCGTTCTACCGCTCGCTGCACTTGCTCCTCGGTAACGTCAGTCAACGCCATGCCCTTGGGGAAGTACTGCCGCAATAACCCATTACTGTTCTCGTTCAGACCTCGCTCCCAGGAACGGCAGGGGTGCGCGAAATAGATCGCAGTCTGTAGTTCTGCTGCGATGCGTTCATGTCCCGCAAACTCTTTGCCGTTATCGAATGTAATGGCGTGGCATTGGTCTTTATGGGGACTCAGCAAACTCGTTGTCATGGCCGTTACACCCTCGGCATGTTTGCTGCGTAGGTGCCCCGCCAACACATAGCGCGACTTCCTTTCAGCCAGGGTAACCAGTCCACCTTTGTGGTTCTTGCCGATGACGGTATCACCTTCCCAATCTCCATGCGCGTCTTTTGGTCAACGATTTCCGGATGTTCATCAATGCTGACACGGTTCTTGATCATGCCTCGCCGCTCTTGCCCACTTGCATATCGCTTGCGGCGTGGTTTCTGGCTTCGCAAATGCCGGCACAGGTCACCTCCATCACGTTTGTCTGCGTAGACATGCCGGTAGATCGCCTCATGGCTGATCTGCAGTTCGCCCTCCAGCTCAAGCCGATTGGCGGCTTGTTCTGGGCTGAGGTCATCCCGGATCAACCTCTCGACTTCCACCCATTCATCCCATGAGAAGCACTTGCCATTCGTACAGGCTTGCTTGCGCTCATCACGTAACGATTGCGCCTGCTTTGGTCGCCAGCCGCGTTGACCTTTGTTTCGCCTGAACTCCCGTGAAATCGTCGACTTGTCCACGCCCATCTTTTGGGCAATCCGAGTTTGATTCAAACCCGCTTGTTTCAATTCGTAAATCTGATATCGTTGCCCGCTGGTGCGCTGCTTGTATTTCTTCATCTGTGCTCCTTTTACTTGGTCATTTAAGTGGCTCCGATATTAACGCAGCTCGCCACTTAAATTCACTTACAAAAGTTGCACTTCAGTGTTGAATCCGCCGCACTTGATTTTCATCCACTGATGTCATTAGTGAACCCGTTGCGCACCCGCTTCTGCCAGCCCTCCATCCAGCCGGGCAAATCCGCTGCCAGCATGGGCCGGGATATGAAAGCCCCTTGAGCGAGATCGCATCCCGTACGAAGAAGGAGATCCCAATCATCTCGGTCTTCGACTCCTTCAGCCACGACTTCCATGCCCAATTGCCTTGCCAAAGCCAGGCTGGCATCGTACATCGCCCGTAACGTCTCAACGGTCCAGGCGCGGTGCACGAAGCCTTGGTCGATCTTGAGTTCATCGAAGGGAATGTCGCGTAACTGGGCCAAGGAAGAGTGTCCGGTGCCGAAATCGTCGATTGAAAGGCGAAAACGCTTCAAGCGCAGCCGGGTCAGGATTTCAAGCGGAATCCGCGCATCCCTCATTAACTGGCTTTCTGTCACTTCCAATACTATCTCCTGCGGCGGTATACCTATCTTAGCGGTAAGCCCGGTAACAAAATCCAAAAAATCCAGGGACGTCAGGCTGTCCATAGATACATTGACGGCCACCCGCAACGCCAGCCCTGCTTCCTGCCAAATTTTGGCCTGGGCTAGCGCGCTGGTGAGCACCACCCGGGTCAGACCGTCAATCAGACCGTTCGCTTCAGCTACGCCGATAAATTGATCGGGTGGCACTATCCCGTGAACGGGATGGCGCCAGCGCACCAAGGTCTCCACGCCCGCCACTCTACCGGTGGCAACCATCACCTTAGGTTGGTAGTAATTGACCAGCTCGCCGTTGTTGATGGCAGCACGCACCTCGTCCGCGCTGTAAACTTTCTGCGCCACCCGAGGGCTATCCAGTGAAGAAGGTGCCCACTTTTCCAACAATGCGGACAATGCCTCCGGTTTGACCGGTTTATGTATATGTCCAAGCACTGTAATTTTATGAGCTTGCACCAGTTTCTCGACAGTCTGCAACATCCGTTCATCTTCACCGCTGATCAAGATGAGGCTGCCGGTATAGTTCCGTTCAACCAAATGACGAACAAATTCGATTCCGTCCATTTCCGGCATATTAAGATCCAGCAGGATCAGGTTCGGCCGGGTATCAACGCCATCTACTCGATCCAGGGCGGCTCGCCCACTCTCGCAGAGCGTAACCGATGTAAACCCCTGGTTTGTCAGCATGCGGGCCAACAGTTTGAGCATGAATGACTCGTCGTCGAGCACCAAAATTTTTACCATGCTTCTTTCAATCATCACCTTCTCCCTAATTTTTTCCCGGCACGGAATTATGTTTATAAAGAACCAAGATATTCGTCCACAATAACCATTTCCGCCTCGAAGCGAGGCAACAACACCGCCAATGCTTCGGTGTCGCCCACCTTCCCCGCCTGTTCCATTTCGGCACACAGTTCGCCCAGCATTAGCGCGCCGACCGACCGAGCTGATGATTTGAGCTTATGGGCTGCCGCGCTGACTGCCGCCGCCTGTCCCAGCTGAAAAGCGATTCGCAACTCTACCGCTATTCTGGCTGAACTGGAGCGAAAATCTCGCAAAAATTCGCTGATCACAGCCGGATCGTTCCCTACCAATCCTTCCAGAACACTCACATCCACCGGCTCTGCCGCCATGGCGGGTGTGAAGGGCATCGCAGGCGTGACTGTTAGGTTCGGACTGGAGTCAACGGTCAACAACCACTGCTCCAACATAGATTTCAAATCAGTAAGTTGAACCGGCTTGCTCAAATAATCGTCCATGCCGACGGTACGGCAATGCTCGGCCTCGCCTTTAAGAGCGTTGGCGGTCAGGGCGATGACCGGGATGCGCCGCTTGTCAGCTTTATTGGCCTCGGCGACGCGGATGGCCACAGTCAATTGATAGCCGTCCATTTCCGGCATATGCAAATCGGTGAGCAGCAACGCATAGTCACCGCTCTCCCAGCGTTTCAGTGCTTCGCGACCGTCGCTGGCGATATCTGCGGCATATCCGAGCAGCGCGAGCTGTTGCCGGATCACTTTCTGGTTGATTTCATTGTCTTCAGCTACCAAAATCAACCTGCCCTGCTGCAAAGCCATCGCGCGCGACGGTGGGGTGATCGTTGTCTCGATCTTGCCGGGAAGCGGCACTTCGTCTTCCTCATGCACCCGCCCTGCGGCGATGGCCACTGCCCGGAGAAAGGATTGGGGATGCATAACATCGCCATCCAGTGTAACAAGATCCATCGTTTCGACGCGTCCCCGACGACGGTGCCCGCGCCGAATGACGACAAAACGGGGGTCGATATCAGGCTGATGATGCCCATGCTCGACCACCACGAAATGTAGATCCAAGTCAGATCGAGCGCGGCAGGCAGCACGCAATTCCTCGATCGGTGGTACATCGTGCCCTGCGTCAATAATGAGCAACCACAAGCCGGACGGCAGCGTATTGATCCGTTTGCGAGCGGCGGTCAGATCCGGCACCCGCTCAACGATCGCACCGCTATCTCTCAGATAGACGGCCAAGTCGTCGCCCAATCCGTTTTCGTCGCCTAGCACCAGACAGGAAAGCCCAGTCAGGTCAACAGTTTTGCTACCAACGGCGGACTTGATCGGCGGCAGCGCAAGCGGTAACCGCACGGTAAAGGTAGAGCCCTTGCCCGGCGCGCTCTGTACCACGATCTCCCCACCCATCAACTCCACCAGATGGCGTGAGATGGCCAACCCCAGTCCGGTGCCGCCAAAGCGCCGGGTGGTGGAAGCGTCGCCCTGGGTAAAGGAGGTAAAGAGCCGGGACTGGGTCTCCTCATCCATGCCGATGCCGTTGTCGGTTATCTGAAACTCCACCGTCACTTGATCGGGGCCAGGCTTGGCCAACAATGCGCGCACCGATACCCGACCTGGTTGCTGTTGTTGTCCGCTGGAAAACTTGATGGCGTTATTGGCGAGATTGACCAGCACTTGACGCAGACGCAGAGCATCACTCAAAACCTCTTCGGGAATTGCCGGATCGATGAACAGAGTAAGCTCCACGCCTTTCTTTACGGCCAGGTGCTCCAACATATCGCAAGCCTTCACAACCACGTCCGCCACATGCGTAGGCACGCGCTCGACCTCCAACTTGCCGGCTTCTATCTTGGAGAAATCGAGAATGTCCTCGATGATATCCAGCAAAGCAAAAGCCGATTCTCGGATGAGATTGACCATCTCCATTTGATAGCCATTGAGACTGGTTTGCTGTAGCACGTCGGCCATGCCAATCACACCGTTCATAGGAGTGCGGATTTCGTGACTCATAGCCGCAAGAAAAGCCGATTTGGCCTGATTGGCCTGTTCGGCCTCAGACCGGGCCTGCTCCAAGTCTTTCATGATGCGTACACGTTCACGGACGTCGCGCAAAATGCCTGTGAAATAACGTTTTTCCCCAACAAAATATTCACTAACAGCAAGATATAACGCAATGCGTTCGCCATTCTTGTGCAGGCCTTCGAGTTCACGTCCAATACCAATAATGTGTGCCTGCCCGGTTTGGTAATACCTCTCCATATAACCGTCGTGGCCGCTACGGTGAGGCTCTGGCATAAGCATAGAAACATTTTGTCCGATTACTTCATCGCGGGTATAACCGAAGAGCTTTTCCACGACCGGGTTGGCAGAACGGATGATGCCTTTTTCGTCGATGGTAATGACGCAATCCACCAAATGCTCAACCACAGAGCGAATTTCCTCTTCCTTGATCGTCATGGCTACATTGGCCTGCTCCAGATCGGCAGTACGCTGCGCCACTTGATGCTCCAATTCCACTGACACACGTCGTAAGCGCGTGATTACCAATGCAAGCCCCCCCAACCCCAGCGCCAGCAGTGTGCCAAAGAGAATAAAGACGTCGCGCAGATCGGCTCGACTTTGCGCCACTACACGGTCTAATGGTCGAACAATCTCTAGCACACCGCGCACATCCCCTACTTTCCAGTCATGCTTAGGGCTGTCTGGACGTGCATTGTGGCAGCTTATACATTCCGCGTGCATGACATCCGCCGTCGCGTAACGTAGCGATGCGCGTCCCTGAAAATCTTCAAAACGATAGTAGGGCTGTTGTGGATTCGCCTGCAACGCAGCCAAAGCCTGTTGCTCAAAATCATCACGCGCACCGCCATCCTTGCGCCAGGGGAAGGGATAATTGCTATATAAACGCACCACCATGCCAGAACCGCGCAAACTAATCCTTCTGCCAAGTTCCATACTGAAGGTGGCAGGTAAGGGTATCGCTCCTGGTTTATCCAGGTAATCGTGGATCACTTCAATATTGTGGCCATTCACACGATCCACAACTTCAGAAGTGTATAAGTTGCGCAGTTCCATTAGGGATTCTGCATGTAACGTAATGCCCTGCAGTGCGGCGGATTGCACCAGGGTGGTCGTGGCGTGAGATAAATACCACAAAGCAAGTAACGTACCGCTACAAAAGATAAGACTCAGTACCAGAATAGTGTGCTTATAGAGCGGGAGCAGGCACGCGGCCCAAAGTCTTTTCAATCGTTGACGCAAATCGGTTGAAATTACTGATAAGTTTGCTGATCGCATAAGTGTGTCCTGAATTTTATATAAACAGAATTTGTTAATGCAGCGGCATCCGTTCCTAAAGCTGGATAATCAAGCGATCAAGCACAACTTTCCAGTCCGCGTAGACATCGTCCATTTTGTACCAATGTTTTTTGTACTAACCTTTCGTAGCACCTGATAAAAGAGTTTCAATAATGCCTCATCAGACGGAAACAAGCCACGACCCATGAATTCCTTCTCCAGATTCATATCCACCGATGCAATCACACTGATGGTGGAGATCATCTCCTGCTTTTTTGGCGGGTAGTCAAGGCACGGCGTGATCCATGTCCAGTCATTGCAAAAATGGCACACAGAAAAATCAGATTTATTTGTTAAACTCGTTTATCAACAGGCGAGGTTTGACAAAAGTTCGATTTCTCGGGTTGTAAATCGTCGCTGTGATTGTGTTAAAATTGTCAGTATCATTGGCATCGAAACAATTTTTCCGGTTCCGAGGGGCGCTGCGACCTTGCATCAGACGAGGCCAGGCTTGGAACACTGGGGTATATCTGTAGCAACGGCGCTCATTCATTAACTTGAATGGAGAGAAAATATGAACGCCGTTACCAACGCTGGATTTACCGACTACAAAATTGCCGACATCAATCTTGCTCCTTGGGGACGCAAGGAAATTGCTATTGCCGAAACTGAAATGCCGGGCTTGATGGCGATTCGCGAAGAATATGCAGATGCACAACCGTTGCGCGGTTCACGCATTGCCGGTTCGCTGCATATGACCATCCAGACAGCCGTACTGATTGAAACCTTGAAAGCCTTAGGAGCAGAGGTACGCTGGGCTTCCTGCAATATATACTCCACCCAGGATCATGCGGCATCAGCTATAGCCGTAGGCGGTACACCGGTATTTGCAATCAAAGGCGAATCACTTGAAGAGTATTGGGAATATACCCATCGCATCTTCGAATGGCCTAACGACAATCACGCCAACATGATTCTGGACGATGGTGGTGATGCGACCTTATTATTGCATCTGGGTGCGCGTGCCGAAATAGATGCGTCGCTTATCAGCAAGCCCACTTCAGAAGAAGAAACTTTCCTGTATGCCGCAATCAAACAGCGCCTTGCTACGCAGCCTGGCTGGTATTCCAAACGTTTGGCGGCAATTAAAGGGGTGACGGAAGAAACTACAACCGGCGTGCATCGTCTGTACCAGATGCATGCGCGCGGCGAGCTGAAATTCCCTGGTATCAACGTCAACGATTCAGTTACCAAATCCAAGTTTGACAACCTGTACGGTTGCCGAGAATCACTGGTGGATGGCATTAAACGTGCAACCGATGTAATGATTGCGGGGAAAATTGCCGTTATTGCCGGTTACGGAGATGTAGGAAAAGGCTCGGCACAAGCAATGCGCGCCCTGTCGGCCCAAGTTTGGGTAACGGAAATTGATCCGATTTGCGCGCTGCAAGCTGCCATGGAAGGCTATCGTGTGGTTACCATGGATTACGCTGCTGAACATGGCGATATTTTCGTGACCTGCACCGGTAACTACCATGTGATCACTCATGAGCATATGAAGAGCATGAAGAATCAGGCCATCGTGTGTAATATTGGCCATTTCGACAACGAAATTGACGTTGCCTCGCTGAAGGCTTACACGTGGGATAACATCAAACCACAAGTCGATCACATCATTTTCCCCACAGTAGATGGTCAACCCGCCAAGCGCATCATTCTGCTGGCCGAAGGCCGCTTGGTGAATCTAGGTTGTGGCACGGGCCATCCTTCTTATGTGA